>NZ_VMMT01000017.1:0-44849 GCF_013277355.1 Streptococcus sp. 1343 | reverse complement strand
ACTGAGAGGAGTTCTTGAAGTTGATAAGGATTATGCTCTGGTTTCTTGTCTTGTTGCTCCTGGTTTTGAATTTGAGGATTTTGAATTATTTGAAAGGGTAGATCTACTGGCGACCTATCTAGAGCACAAGGAGATGATTGAGCGTTTGACCAGATCCTAGTCTTGATAAGCAAATTTAATCTGATTTAGCAATGTTCGGATTTCTGATAATTGTGTTATAATGTTACCAATAGGAGATAATAGATGACAAAACAAGTCTTATTAGTGGATGATGAAGAACACATTCTGAGATTGCTTGACTACCATTTAAGTAAGGAAGGCTTTTCTACTCAATTGGTAACAAATGGACGGAAGGCCTTAGCTTTGGCAGAAACAGAACCCTTTGATTTTATCTTGCTTGATATCATGTTACCACAATTAGATGGCATAGAAGTTTGTAAGCGGCTGAGAGCCAAAGGCGTCAAAACTCCAATTATGATGGTTTCTGCGAAAAGTGATGAATTTGATAAGGTTTTGGCCTTGGAATTAGGGGCTGATGACTACCTGACCAAGCCTTTTAGCCCTAGAGAATTGCTGGCGCGTGTCAAGGCTGTCCTCAGGCGAACTAAAGGAGAACAAGAAGGAGATGATTCAGATAATATCGCTGACGATTCTTGGCTATTTGGGACCTTGAAAGTATACCCTGAGCGTCATGAAGTCTACAAGGCGAATAAGTTACTGAGTTTGACCCCAAAAGAATTTGAACTCTTGCTCTATCTTATGAAACATCCCAACATGACACTGACTAGAGAGCGTCTTTTGGAACGTATCTGGGGGTATGACTTTGGGCAGGAAACACGTTTGGTGGACGTTCATATTGGTAAGTTGAGGGAAAAAATTGAAGACAATCCTAAAGCCCCTCAATTTATTCGAACCATTCGGGGTTATGGTTATAAGTTCAAGGAGTTATAGATGAAACGCTACCTTCAATTTTGGCTAGTCAATCTAAGTGTTAGCCTCATTCTGATTGCAGGGATGGCATTAACTTGGATCAGTAAAGGCATCGGTCTCTTTCTTCTAGCCCTTTCTTTGGGACTAGGTAGCTACTGGCTCTTTTGCCTTTGGAAATGGGAAGTTGCTTTTGAGACCTTGCACCAACCTCTCTTGACCAGTAGTGAATACTTTTTAGAAAAAGGGCAAGAAGACTTAAAGTCTTTGGCTCAGTATGTGTCTGGCCTAAAAACCAAAGTCTCCCAACAGGATCAGCAATACAAGGACCTAGCCGAAACAATGGAGGTTCTTCTGTCGCACCTAACCATGGGGACGTTTTTAGTTTCCGCTCAAGGTCAGATGTTATTATCCAGTCGCTCTCTGCCTCATTATTTTCCCGATGTGGACGGCGACATAAGTTCACTTGATGACCTCAAACGGATGGATATTCGGAATTTAGTTCACCAAGCCTTCGATCAAAAAACAAGGTTAAAACAAGAAGTAAGTGGGTTTCATGAGGGTGACCTGATTTTAGAAGTGACAGCAGTTCCCGTTTTTAGCCCCACCCAATCTGTGGAAGCTGTGCTCGTCTTGTTATATGATTTAACAACGATTAGAACTTATGAAAAGTTAAATTTAGCCTTTGTCTCAAATGCCTCCCATGAATTGAGGACACCAGTTACTTCGATTAAGGGCTTTGCTGAAACCATTAAGGGGATGTCAGTTGAAGAAGAAGCGCTCAAGGATGACTTTCTAGACATTATTTACAAAGAAAGCTTGCGTCTTGAGCATATTGTTGAGCATCTTCTTACCTTATCTAAGGCTCAACAAATGCCTGTACAATGGACGACCCTTTCTTTGGCAGAATTTGTACAGGATTTGACTCAAAGCTTGCAACCTCAGCTCAAGAAGAAGGATTTACAGCTAAAGGTGCAGGTGCCAGATGATGTCACCCTCGTATCAGATAGTCAATTACTTTCCCAAATCTTACTCAATCTTTTAACCAATGCCATCCGTTACACTGAACAAGGGGGAAAAATTGAGGTCAAGACCCAAAAGGTGAACGAAGGCATTAAGATTTCTGTGTCAGATACAGGGATTGGTATTAGTCAATTAGAGCAGGATCGTATTTTTGAACGTTTTTACCGAGTTAATAAAGGTCGAAGCAGACAAACTGGTGGCACTGGTCTTGGCCTTGCTATTGTCAAAGAACTTAGTCAATTATTAGGTGGCCAAGTCACGGTGACGAGTCAGCTTGGCAGAGGCAGTTGCTTCACGATTTTTCTTCCTAACCAATCTTTCGCACAGGACTAATAATTTTTAAAGCTATTTTTAGGAGCAGCCACTTTTCAAAAGTGGCTTTTTTTGATTCTTTACACAATCTTTACATGAATCAGGGATAAACCTTTACAAAGACTTGTTAGACTATAAGTGTAGTAATCCTACACAAGAAAAACACATAGAAATAAAGGTGATTCTTATGAGATTCAAAAAAATGCTTACTCTTGCAGCCATTGGCTTATCAGGATTTGGGCTTGTTGCCTGTGGCAATCAGTCATCTGCTTCCAAACAGTCAGCTTCAGAAACGATTGAGGTGATTTCACGAGAAAATGGCTCTGGAACACGGGGTGCCTTCACAGAAATCACAGGGATTCTCAAAAAAGACGGTGATAAAAAAATTGACAACACTGCCAAAACAGCTGTGATTCAAAATAGCACAGAAGGTGTTCTCTCAGCAGTTCAAGGGAATGCTAATGCTATCGGCTACATCTCCTTGGGATCTTTAACGAAATCTGTCAAGGCTTTAGAGATTGATGGTATCAAGGCTAGTCGAGACACAGTTTTAGATGGTAAATACCCTCTTCAACGTCCCTTCAACATTGTTTGGTCTTCTAATCTTTCCAAGCTAGGTCAAGATTTTATCAGCTTTATCCACTCCAAACAAGGTCAACAAGTGGTCACAGATAATAAATTTATTGAAGCTAAAACCGAAACCACAGAATATACAAGCCAACACTTATCAGGCAAGTTGTCTGTTGTAGGTTCCACTTCAGTATCTTCTTTAATGGAAAAATTAGCAGAAGCTTATAAAAAAGAAAATCCAGAAGTTACGATTGATATTACCTCTAATGGGTCTTCAGCAGGTATTACCGCTGTTAAGGAGAAAACCGCTGATATTGGTATGGTTTCTAGGGAATTAACTCCTGAAGAAGGTAAGAGTCTCAGCCATGATGCTATTGCTTTAGACGGTATTGCTGTTGTGGTCAATAATGACAATAAGGCAAGCCAAGTCAGTATGGCTGAACTTGCAGACGTTTTTAGTGGCAAATTAACCACCTGGGACAAGATTAAATAAAATGTTTGCTCCATAAATCTCTAAAGAGATGCAGACGTTTCATCGTACAATAAGATAAAGAAGGCAAGTAGGGAGGTGTCGTATCTCCCTTACTTTCTTCACTAGAAAGGACAAGATGTGACAAAACAAGCCTTCAAAGAAGCAGTTTTTAGGGCAATTTTTTTCATGAGTGCAACAGTAGCTGTTGTAGCTATTTTGCTAATCTGTTTCTTTATTTTTAGTAATGGCTTACCTTTCATGGCTAACTACGGCTTTGCCCGTTTTTTATTAGGCAGTGATTGGTCGCCAACGAACATTCCGGCAAGCTATGGTATTTTACCAATGATCGTTGGTTCCTTATTAATTACCTTAGGAGCGATTGTGATTGGGGTGCCAACAGGCATCTTGACATCGGTGTTTATGGTTTATTATTGTCCAAAGCCCGTCTATGGCTTCTTAAAATCAGCTATCAACTTGATGGCGGCCATTCCATCTATTGTTTATGGTTTTTTCGGACTACAATTATTGGTGCCTTGGATTAGAAGCTTTTTAGGAAATGGCATGAGTGTCCTAACCGCTTCGTTACTATTAGGAATAATGATTTTGCCAACCATTATCAGTTTGTCAGAATCTGCTATCCGAACAATTCCCAAAACGTATTATTCTGGTAGCTTGGCTCTAGGAGCTAGTCATGAACGGAGTATTTTTAGTGTCATCTTGCCAGCTGCGAGATCTGGTATTTTATCAGCAGTTATTTTAGGAATCGGTCGCGCAGTAGGCGAAACCATGGCAGTTATTTTGGTGGCAGGCAACCAGCCGATTATTCCAAGTGGACTCTTTTCAGGAACCAGAACCTTAACAACCAATATTGTTCTGGAAATGGCTTACGCATCAGGTCAGCATAGGGAAGCCCTTATTGCAACCTCAGCAGTTCTCTTTTTCCTTATTCTCTTGATTAATGCCTACTTTGCCTACTTGAAAGGAAAATCATCTTATGAGTAAATACCTGCTAAAACTTCTCGTTTATTGTTTTTCAGCTTTAACCTTTGGCTCTCTCTTTTTAATCATTGGTTTTATCCTCATCAAAGGCTTACCTCATCTAAGTCTATCCCTCTTTTCTTGGACTTATACTTCTGAGAACATTTCCCTTATGCCAGCGATTATTTCCACCGTTATTCTGGTCTTTGGTGCTCTTCTTTTAGCCTTGCCCATAGGGATTTTTGCTGGTTTTTATCTTGTGGAATATACAAAAAAAGATTCCCTTTGTGTTAAAATCATGCGATTGGCCTCAGATACCTTGTCTGGGATTCCTTCCATTGTTTTTGGTCTGTTTGGCATGCTCTTCTTTGTAGTCTTCTTAGGTTTTCAATACTCTCTGTTATCAGGAATCTTAACCTCAGTCATCATGGTGTTGCCAGTCATTATTCGCTCAACAGAAGAAGCCCTTTTATCTGTTAGTGATAGCATGCGTCAAGCAAGTTATGGACTTGGGGCAGGTAAGTTACGGACTGTTTTTAGAATTGTTCTACCAGTTGCCATGCCAGGTATTTTAGCTGGAGTGATACTAGCTATTGGCCGTATCGTTGGTGAGACAGCTGCCCTCATGTATACATTAGGTACCTCTACCAATACGCCAAGTAGTCTCATGTCTTCAGGTCGTTCTCTAGCCCTGCATATGTATATGCTGTCAAGTGAGGGGCTACATGTCAATGAAGCCTATGCTACCGGTGTGATTTTGATTATTACTGTTTTAATGATAAATACTCTATCAAGCTTATTATCTCGAAAACTTGTGAAAGGAGCTTCCTAGTATGGGAACATTTTCAGTCAGACACCTAGACTTATTTTACGGGGACTTTCAAGCCTTAAAAAATATTTCGATTCAATTACCAGAAAGACAGATTACTGCCTTGATAGGCCCATCTGGTTGTGGTAAATCAACTTTTCTAAAAACCCTTAATCGGATGAACGATTTGGTTCCTTCTTGCCATATTGAAGGCCAAGTCCTCTTAGATGAGCAAGATATTTATAGTAGCAAATTCAACCTTAATCAGCTACGTAAGCGTGTAGGGATGGTTTTTCAACAGCCTAATCCCTTTGCCATGTCTATCTATGATAACGTGGCTTATGGCCCAAGGACACATGGTATTCGAGACAAAAAACAATTAGATGCCTTAGTGGAAAAATCTTTAAAAGGGGCAGCCATTTGGGACGAAGTCAAAGATAATCTTAAAAAGAGTGCCATGTCCTTATCAGGCGGTCAGCAGCAACGCCTTTGCATTGCGCGAGCTTTAGCAGTAGAACCTGATATTCTGTTAATGGATGAGCCGACTTCAGCCTTAGACCCTATCTCCACTTTAAAAATTGAAGACCTCATTCAGCAACTAAAAAAGGATTATACGATTATCATTGTTACCCATAACATGCAACAAGCTTCACGTATTTCAGATAAAACTGCTTTTTTCTTAACAGGAGAAATTTGCGAATTTGGAGATACCGTTGACGTGTTTACCAATCCAAAAGATCAGCGCACAGAAGACTATATTTCAGGACGGTTCGGATAAGGAAGGAAAAACCTATGAGAAATCAATTTGATTTAGAATTGCATGAATTAGAACAATCCTTTTTAGGACTAGGACAACTTGTCCTTGAAACAGCTTCAAAAACCTTACTGGCCTTAGCCTCCAAAGACAAGGAGATGGCAGAGCTAATTATCAATAAGGATCATGCTATCAACCAAGGTCAAAGCGCTATCGAATTGACCTGTGCCCGTTTGTTGGCCTTGCAGCAGCCACAAGTGTCTGACCTTCGATTTGTGATTAGCATCATGTCTTCTTGTTCAGACCTTGAACGTATGGGAGACCATATGGCAGGCATTGCTAAAGCTGTTTTGCAACTAAAAGAAAATCAACTAGCCCCTGACGAAGAACAGTTACACCAAATGGGTAAATTATCCCTCAGCATGCTATCCGATTTATTGGTTGCCTTTCCTTTGCACCAAGCCTCAAAAGCTATTAGTATTGCTCAAAAAGATGAACAGATTGACCAATATTATTATGCCTTATCAAAGGAAATCATTGGACTTATGAAAGACCAAGAAACCTCAATTCCCAATGGAACACAATACCTTTATATCATAGGGCATCTGGAACGCTTCGCTGATTACATTGCTAACATTTGTGAACGCCTAGTCTACCTAGAAACAGGAGAACTAGTGGATTTGAATTAATTCAACTAATCCTTAAAAGAGAAGAGTACGATTAAGTGCTCTTTTTTATGGTTGTAAAAAAGTTCATTTGACCAATTTGACCAATTTAAGCAGTGTAGATAGTGAGGAGCTGTTTCAATTCTATCGTGAACGAGGAAATGCTGAAAACTTTATCAAAGAAAGGAAAGCAGGATTCTTTGGGGATAAGACAGATAGTCCGACCATGATTAAGAATGAAGTACGTATGATGATGGGCTGTCTGGCTTATAATCTCTACCTCTTTTTAAAGTAGCTAGCTGGTGATGAAGTAAAGGCCTTGACTATCAAGCGTTTTCGACGTCTCTTCCTTCATATTGCCGGAAAATATGTCTCTACTGCTAGACGACATATTCTCAAATTCTCAAGTCTATACGCCTATTCAAAACAGTTTCAAGCCTTATTTGATACAATCTGCCTGATAAATCTGATACTCCCTGTTCCATATAGAGCTAGAGGGCAGGGGAAAACATGCCTAACAGAATAAGTCACCTTATTTTAAAAATCGAGCATCAAACCAAGGGAGGAGTCTGCCCTTTTTTAGGAAAAAATCAAGACAAATCTCCTCAATCATGTCTCGAATATTAGAAATCAAGCAAAATCACCAGAAGGACAGTAGTTTAACTAGCTTTTCTGGTGATTTTTGAACTGTGTAGTTCGTTAGTGCCAGATATGAATAATTTGGGATGATAAATCTTTCTTCCTCAGGTAGCCTATCATAATACTCTTCAAAAATCTTAGCAAAAACACTCTCTTTCTTTTGGGCGATAGTTTCATCTTCGTATGTAGGAGTCCTCATCAAGAAATACTTCAATTCTAGGTATTCCTTATCCAACTCTATATAACTTGGCATCAACTTGTAATCTTCAACCCCCAAACGTTCAGCGATATATTTTAACTTTGTTAGTGTTGGTCTGGATTCTCCATTTTCAATTCTAATTAATTGACGGATACTTCATTCAGACTCATCACCACAAAATTCTGAACGACTGATTTTTTTAGCCAAACGTAATCTTTTAATTTTTTCGCCAAACTCTCGCAAGCTACAAGAACCTCCTGAGTTGTTTACCTCTATTATAAGCATATACTGAATCAAACTATCTATCAGATTTCTTCTCACTTTAACTAAAGACTAAGAGTTTATCCCTTCATCTCGGTCTTTGTATATTTTTCAAGTAACAAAGCCACCATACCCCAGTAATGCAAGTGCAAAATCCTCTAGAATATGATAGAATAAGAGAAAGGACTCTATTAAGGAGGAAATCATGAAAAAACAAACCGTCGCCGTCTTGGGGCCTGGTTCCTGGGGAACTGCCCTTTCACAAGTCTTAAATGACAATGGACACGAGGTACGTATTTGGGGAAACATTCCCGAGCAAATCAATGAAATTAATACCAATCATACTAACAAACACTACTTTAAAGATGTCGTTCTAGATGAAAATATCATTGCCTACACCGACTTAGCAGAGGCACTGAGAGATGTGGATGCGATTTTGTTTGTTGTCCCAACAAAAGTGACACGACTTGTTGCCCAACAAGTTGCACAAACCTTGGACCATAAGGTTATCATCATGCACGCATCAAAGGGATTAGAACCTGATAGCCATAAACGATTATCAACCATCCTTGAAGAAGAAATTCCTGAACATCTCCGCAGTGATATTGTCGTTGTTTCAGGTCCTAGTCATGCAGAAGAGACCATTGTGCGTGACCTGACTTTAATCACTGCTGCTTCTAAAGATTTACACACAGCTCAATACGTTCAGGAGCTATTTAGTAATCACTACTTCCGACTTTATACCAATACGGATGTTATCGGGGTCGAAACCGCTGGTGCTCTCAAAAATATTATCGCTGTCGGTGCCGGAGCTTTACATGGTTTGGGATTTGGTGACAATGCCAAGGCAGCCATCATCGCTCGAGGCTTGGCAGAAATTACCCGCCTAGGGGTGGCACTCGGGGCTAGTCCATTGACCTATAGTGGCTTGTCTGGTGTAGGAGACTTGATCGTAACGGGAACCTCCATCCACTCTCGTAACTGGAGAGCTGGAGATGCCCTTGGTCGTGGAGAATCTCTAGCTGATATCGAAGCCAATATGGGCATGGTGATTGAAGGAATTTCAACGACCCGAGCAGCCTATGAACTAGCGCAAGAACTTGGAGTCTATATGCCCATTACACAAGCCATTTACCAAGTTATCTACCACGGAACCAATATCAAAGATGCCATTTATGACATCATGAACAATGAATTTAAAGCAGAAAATGAGTGGTCTTAACCCTCTAGAGAAAGGATTCTTATGGCACTGAAAGTTAGAAAAGCAGTCATTCCTGCCGCTGGACTAGGAACTCGATTTTTACCAGCAACCAAGGCCCTTGCCAAAGAAATGTTGCCAATTGTAGACAAACCAACTATCCAGTTTATCGTGGAAGAGGCTCTCAAATCAGGTATTGAAGATATTCTGGTTGTCACTGGTAAGTCAAAACGTTCTATTGAGGACCACTTTGATTCAAATTTTGAGCTTGAGTACAACCTCAAAGAAAAAGGTAAAACAGATCTGTTAAAATTAGTAGATGAAGCAACTGGCATGCGCCTTCATTTCATCCGCCAAACTCACCCTCGTGGTCTTGGAGATGCTGTCCTACAAGCCAAAGCTTTTGTGGGGAATGAGCCCTTCGTTGTTATGCTGGGCGATGACCTTATGGACATCACAGATGAGAATGCCGTTCCTTTGACAAAACAACTGATGAAGGATTACGAGCGGACACACGCATCAACCATTGCTGTCATGCCCGTACCACACGAAGACGTTTCATCATATGGAGTCATTGCTCCTCAAGGTGAAGGAATCAACGGACTCTATAGCGTTGAAACTTTCGTTGAAAAACCAGCGACCGAAGATGCACCAAGTGATTTTGCAATCATCGGTCGCTATCTACTCACACCTGAGATTTTTGATATCCTCGAAAAGCAAGCTCCTGGTGCTGGAAATGAAATCCAACTTACTGATGCTATTGATACGCTCAATAAAACACAGCGTGTTTTTGCCCGTGAATTTACAGGAGCTCGTTACGACGTTGGGGATAAGTTTGGATTTATGAAAACATCTATTGACTACGCCCTCAAACATCCACAAGTCAAAGATGACTTAAAAGATTACCTCATCCAACTGGGAAAAGAATTGGCTGAGAAGGAATAATACTCTTCGAAAATCTCTTCAAACCACGTTAGCTTCACCTTGCCGTACTCAAGTATAGCCTGCGGTTAGCTTCCTAGTTTGTTCTTTGATTTTCATTGAGTATAAAATAAAAAAAGATAAGGTTCAAAAAATGCCTTATCTTTTTTCATTCCACAAATTTTCATCCCATTCCCTTGTAGAGAAGTAAGACTGCGAGTCCTACGAACAAGACTAACGCTACCAGTCTCTGACTAGCACTATACATCCGTCTTTCTCCTCTAACTGGAAAGATAATTGCTAGAAATGCGCCACCAACTGCACCTCCGATATGGCCTGCTAGGCTGATTCCTGGAATCAGAACACTTCCAATAATGTTAATCACAAAAAGTGTCAGATAAGACTGTCCTAGCTGTTGGATATAAGGATTACGAGTTGCATAGCGAAGAATGATAATCGCGGCAAATAGACCATAAAGAGAGGTGGATGCACCTGCTGCTAAGGATTTGGGACTAAATACAAAAACAAAGAGATTGCCCATCATTCCTGATAAAAGATAGAGAAAGAAAAACTGCTTAGAACCGAAAATCTCCTCTACCTGCCTTCCAAGATAATAAAGTGAAAGCATATTAACAATGAAATGCTCCCACCCAATATGAACAAAAATAGCCGAAAAGAGACGCCAAATTTGCTCGGGAAAGAGGCGAATGGCAGGCCCATACATGGCTCCAAATCGAAATAGAGTATCCGCCCTGTCAAAGTTTCCTCCTGTAGTTACCAACATTAGTAGAAATACCACGGCCGTCACTAAAAGAAAGAAACTCGTCACAGGGTAACGCCTATCAAAGATTTCCTTCATCAATCAGAACCTCCTGAACAGGAATATCATGGTTTTCAGGGATAAAGTCCTGAACTTGATAATGATAAACCGTACTCAAAGTATGACCAGTAAACTGTTCCAGATAGCGGTCATAATAACCTCCGCCATAGCCAATCCGATAGCCTTCCATCGTAAAAGCCAGCCCTGGGACATGAATCAAATCAATCTGAGAGGCATCTACCACTTCCAAATTTCCCTGTGGTTCCAGTAAGTCAAAGGAAGTTTTGACCAGTTGTTGCAGATCATAGACCACAAAGTCCATGCGCCCCTTGGAATAGGTTTTGGGTATCAGAACCTTCTTGCCGTCCCTCAGCGCCTGCTCAATCAATCCCTGCGTTTGAAACTCATGCGGAAAAGAGAGATAGGTTGCGATGACCTTGGCTTCTTGGTAGAAGGGATGGTGTAAAAGCCGCTCGGTTAAAGCTTGCTCTATAGCCTGTTTTTGCTCTTGAGATATAGCCTTCATTTCTTGCAAGACTTGCTTGCGTAGTTCCGATTTCATAGACAACCCCTCTACTCTGCTGCCTTCTTTTTCAGGAAACTAGAGACCGCATCCACCCCAATAGCTAATGCTTCTTCCTTAGGAGCCATCTGAGGGTGATGAAGGGCGTAGGGACTATCGATACCCAGCCAAAACATCACGCCATCTACCTTCGAAAGGAGATAACCAAAGTCCTCACCAGTCATAGCAGGCTCGATATCAATCAACTCGATTCCGTCTTTTTCTTCAAAAAAGTCCATTAGTTCACGCGCCAAGGCTGGATGGTTCTCAACAGGTAGGTATCCACCTTGTTTGAGTTCCACTTCGACTTCCATATCAAAGGCAGCTGCAACTCCTTCTGCAACTGTTTTGACCCGCTTTTGTACCAAGAGACTCATGTCCTGAGTCAAGGCCCGAATAGTTCCATGCAAAAAGGCTGTATCTGTGATAACATTGTTGGTTGTTCCAGCTTGGAAAACTCCAAAGGTCACCACCGCTCCCTCGATTGGGTTGACATTGCGGCTGACAACTGACTGCACCTGGGTCACAAAGTAACTAGCTGCCACCAAGGCGTCATTAGCTTCATGTGGAAAGGCTGCGTGTCCTCCTTTGCCTTTGAAACGGATCTTCACCTCGCAAGTTCCTGCAAAGAGTGTATGAGTATTGGTCGCAATCTGACCAACCTTCAAATCTGGTCGAACATGAAGCCCATAAAACTGGTCTGGCAACCAGTCTCCAAAAGCGCCATCCTCATACATGAGCATGCCACCAGCTTCATTTTCTTCAGCAGGCTGAAACAGAAAGAGCAAATTATTTTTAGGTTGCTCCTCAAGGGCTCGCTCAAGACAGCCCAAGGCAATGGTCATGTGGAAATCATGTCCACAAGCGTGCATGCGACCTTGATGCTGAGAAGCAAAAGGAAGTCCTGTTTGTTCAACGATAGGCAGACCATCAATATCCGTCCGCCAACCAATAGTACGCTCTGGCTGACTTCCCTGCAAGTAAACCAAAATACCTGTCCGCCAAGTACGAACTTGAACAAACTCCTTGCCCGCAGTCAATTTCTCAATCACATCCAGCAAATAAGCATGAGTTTTGATCTCCTCCAAGCCAATCTCTGGAATCTGGTGCAAATCTCGTCTAATCTGAATCAAATCTAACATCTATCTATCCTCCCATATAGCAGAAAGAGGCTGGAAAAGGGTTCCGCCTCTATTTTTCTTTTACAATTACAAGGTACGAAGCGCATCTTCTAGCGCTGTTTTTTGTTGAGTTTGGGCATCAATCTCTTTGATAATTCGAGCTGGAACACCTGCTACTACTACATTTTCTGGAACATCTTGGGTAACGATAGCTCCTGCTGCGACAACTGAACCACTACCGATTTGGACTCCTTCGATAACCACTGCATTGGCACCGATAAGAACATTGTCTCCAACACGGACTGGTTCTGCGATAGCTGGCTCAATCACACCTGCTAAAACTGCACCTGCACCAACGTGGCTGTTTTTCCCAACGATGGCACGGCCACCAAGGATAGCCCCCATGTCAATCATGGTTCCTGCACCGATTTCAGCACCGATATTGATAACCGCTCCCATCATGATAACAGCATTGTCACCAATTTCTACCTGGTCACGGATAATAGCGCCTGGCTCGATACGAGCGTTGATAGCACGTTTATCTAGCAAAGGAACTGCAGAATTGCGAGCATCTTGCTCAACAACATAGTCTTGATTTTCTACCAAACCATTGAGAAGCGGAGCCACGTCCTTCCAGTCTCCAAATAAAACATTCCCTAGTTTAACAACTGAGCTAGGTACAGCAGTTGCGAGTTGTCCCTCAAAAGTTACTTTCACACTGGTTTTCTTCTCAGCATTAGCGATAAATTGGATAATTTCTTGAGCATTCATTTTTGTAGCAGTCATAAAAAAACCTCTCATTCTTTATAATGATAACTATTCTACCAAAAAAAGCCTCAAATTTGAAGCCTTTTTGTCTGTTTTTAGGTATGATTTTTTAGGGATGTGAGATAAAACGTGCTGTCGGTAAAAGCAAACTCCTACCGATACAACCTAAAAACACTCTTCACAACTATCTCCCCGTGTTTTATTGACTATTCTAGTATAGCACACTTTTAGAATTAAGAAAAGACTTTTTATCTACTTTCTTTCGCTTCTTCTATAGACAAAAATATCATGGGTAAAATAATCAAGGCCATCGCTAGAAGGAGTGACCAATCCACTACCAGGCCTAAGAACAAAACACTCAAGAGAGCAGAAGAGAGAGGTTCACTGGCACTGATAACGGAAACCACCAAAGGAGAAACCAAGGACACCGCCTTCATGGAAATAAAAAAAGCAAAAGCCGTCCCAAAGAAAGCGATAATGAGACAAATCAAGATACTCCAAATATCAAGAATAAAGGAAAGCTGATAAACCGGTGAGAGGACATTGCTAAATAAACCTGCCAAAATCATCCCCCACCCAACCGTGGGTACAAAACCATAGCGCTTCGCAAAAGGCTGGGGCAAGATAACATTAAACATAACACCCATAGCACTCAGTAAGCCCGTCACAAGGGCTAGTGGTGTCATGGATAACTGAGAGAAATCTCCCTTTGTCGCCATCAAGCAAACACCCAGCATAGCAATCAAAACATAGAAAATAGCACTTTTTGACGCTCGTTTTTGATAAACCAAGCGATTGTAAAAGAGGATAAAGACAGGACTGATAAACTGTAAAATAGTCGCTGTCGCTGCATTTGAGTATTCTACACAGAGATAGAAAAAATACTGGACTGAAAAAATCCCCAAAATAGCATAGGCCAAAAAGGGTAGGTAATTTTTCTTGTCTCGCCAAATATCTAGCACTTGCGATTTTAATTGTATTGCAGACCAAATGAGTACAAGACTCCCTGCTAGTGTCAATCGCATAGAGGTAATCCAGCCAGAAGACACCTGGTAATGAGTAAAGAAATACTCTCCTAGAATTCCACAGATTCCCCAGATTAAGCCGGATAGGAGCGAATAAATAGTTCCTTTAACAATCTTTTTCTGATACTGATTCATACCTTTATTGTAACACGAAAGGAAAAAAGAAAAAAGTGGCAATCCATTGATTCGCCACTTCATTTAGAGAATTATCGTCTCGCCCTTGAAGAAGAAGGTCGTGTAGCACTTGAGTTACTGCTATCGCTAGAACTACTACTTGAACTGCTGGAGCTTGATGGAGTTGGTAGACTCCTCACAATACTAGACCAAGCATTCTGATAATCCGCATCACTTCCGCCAATAGCAAAGCGATAACTTGTCGCTGGCGCTCCTGACTTATTAGCCCAATAGCTGGTAACAGTCGAACCTGTGACCTCTACTTCTTTTCCTTCAACAGAAACCTTCCCTGGTTTTTGACCTGTTGATTTCAAGACTTCCGATTTCACTACACTAGGATCTAAAGCAAAGCGCTCGTTCCCCCAAATGCTTGGGGAGGCTTTCTGAATCGCATTTACTAGATGAGCCATGTAATTAGAGTTATTAGAATAACCTGCTCTACGTGACAATGAATGATTATCATCATGCCCAATCCAGCCACCTAGGGTTAATCTAGGTGTCGAAAGCATAAGCCACATATTTTCGTCTTGGTTGGTTGTACCAGTCTTCCCAATCCAATCTGCATTAGCCAGAGTAGGATTTAAAGCAGTCAGATTCGTCTTGAAGGTTGTTGTCACACGAGAGGATAGAACTTCTCGCAGCAAGCCCTGCATAATTGTCGCAGTAGCTTTTGAATAGACTTGAACTGGTTTATCCTGATACTCATACACCACTCTACCATCTGCTGCTTCAATTTTAGAAATCACATGTTTCTGATGATAAACTCCGTTATTAGCTAGGGTCTGATAGCCATTAGTATGCTGGGCAACTGTGACTTCAATACCACCACCCATTGGCAGGCTCTCAATACCGTACTCAGGAATCTCGTAACCCATCTTTTCCATATAACCCTTGACATCAACACCCTTTTCACGGAGCATACGATAGGTCCAGTAAGCAGGGATATTCCATGAATAGTTCAGAGCTTCTCCCAAGGTCATCATTCCTGTTCCCTTGCTATTAGCATACATAATCGGATTACCATTAGCAAAGTTTGTTGGATAGTTAGATAGAATCGTTTCGCTTCCCATCAAGCCCTGATCAATAGCAATACCGTAGGCCAGCAAAGGCTTGGTAGTAGAAGCTGGTGAGCGTTTGGTATCAAAGGCATGATTATTTTGATTTTCTTGATAATTACGACCACCTACAAAGCCTAGAATAGCACCTGTTTGGTTGTCCATCAAGACATTCCCTACTTCTACACGACCTGTTCCATCGTCTAAAAGATAGCCATAGTCAGCAACCGCATTTTGCATGGCAGAATGAATTTTCTGGTCTATGGTAGTAGTAATCTTATAACCACCATTTTCAATTTCCTTGGCTGCCAAATCACGATAAAACTTCTGAGTTGCCTCATTTTTCAATTCCTTAGTGGAGACATTGTCTCTCTGAGCTAGATAGTCATACATACGTTCTTGAGCTTCTGCCAAAGTTGTAAAGTATAAATAGTCTCGTGAAATTCCTGTGACCGTGCCCGAGGGTAAAAAGTCCTGTTTAAGGTCATAATCCTTGTACTGAGAATACTCGTCCTTGCTTAAGGCACCTGTACGATACATACTGTAAAGAACTGCCTTAGCCCGTCTTAAGCCAATTTCTAGGTCTTCATCACTCTTCAACTCCCCAGTATTTTCATAAGGAGAGTAAGTAATGGGACTCTGTGGAAGTCCTGCTAAAAATGCTGCTTGAGGAACAGTCAACTGACTGGCATCGACACCGAAAATCCCCTCAGCCGCCTGCTGAGCTCCTGCAATATTCTGCCCCTTATTATTTCGGCCAAAGGGAGCCACATTGAGATAGGTCGTTAAAATCTCATCTTTATTCATGGCGCGTTCCAAGGCAAGAGCATCCACAATCTCTGTCGCCTTACGAGCCAAGGTCGGCGCATCCCCAACCACCTGCTGTTTAATCAGTTGCTGGGTCAAGGTTGAACCCCCACTAGAGGAACCCAAACCTACAAATTTCCCCAAGGTCGCACGAATCACCGCCTTGGGTACTACACCCTTATGTTCTTTAAAGTGTTCGTCTTCCGTCGCAATGATAGCCTTCTTCAGATTTTCCGAAATTTGCTCAGATGAGATAGAAGTGCGCAACAAATCACTCTCTATGGAAGCAATTACCGTCCCATCCGCATAGGTAATCTCTGAAATAGAAGAGATGTCCTTGACCTGATGTACCAATTCTTCTGTCTGAGGCACCCGAACCTTGTCAAATAAGGCCACTCCGTATCCCAAAGCAATCCCAGCTCCCAACATTCCTCCTAGAAAACCGAGTACAAAGAGTAAGTTAAATAAGGCTTTTATACTCAGTAAAATAGCTGGAAAAATGGCTGACTTATCTAAGGTTTTAGATTTTTTGGTACTTGAACCTTTCTTGCCAGGTCTAGCTGATTTTTTATTTTTTTGTTTTTGCTGGAAAAATTCCAGCATTTTTCGTTTTAATTCATTTAATTGATTTTGCATGGATTTCCTCACTCTATCTATTATACCATAAAAGGGAAACTTTCAATAAAATAGCCACTTTCTTCCCTATTCTGCTAGGCTATTGCCCAAGTTTGTGATACAATAGTTAGAAACAATAATTTTAAAAAGGAGAAAAGACACATGCACATTTTTGATGAGCTAAAAGAGCGTGGTTTGATTTTTCAAACGACTGATGAAGAAGCTTTGCGTAAAGCCCTAGAAGAAGGTCAAGTTTCTTATTATACTGGCTACGATCCAACTGCTGACAGCCTTCACCTAGGCCATCTTGTCGCAATCTTGACAAGTCGTCGCTTGCAACTAGCAGGTCACAAACCTTATGCGCTCGTTGGCGGTGCTACAGGTCTCATAGGAGATCCGTCCTTCAAAGATGCTGAGCGTAGTCTCCAAACAAAAGACACAGTAGATGGCTGGGTCAAGTCTATCCAAGGACAACTTTCTCGTTTTCTTGACTTTGAAAATGGTGAAAATAAAGCTGTCATGGTCAACAACTACGACTGGTTTGGCAGCATCAGCTTCATTGACTTCCTCCGTGATATTGGAAAATACTTCACTGTCAACTACATGATGAGTAAGGAGTCTGTGAAAAAACGGATTGAAACAGGGATTTCTTACACTGAGTTCGCTTACCAAATCATGCAAGGGTACGACTTCTTCGTCCTTAACCAAGACCATAATGTCACTCTTCAAATCGGTGGTTCTGACCAGTGGGGAAATATGACAGCTGGTACCGAATTGCTTCGTCGTAAAGCTGACAAGACTGGACACGTTATCACAGTTCCGCTTATCACAGATGCAACTGGTAAGAAGTTTGGTAAATCAGAAGGAAACGCAGTCTGGCTCAATCCTGAAAAGACCTCTCCATACGAAATGTACCAATTCTGGATGAATGTTATGGACGCTGACGCTGTTCGCTTCTTGAAGATCTTTACTTTCTTGTCACTTGATGAGATTGAAGACATTCGTAAACAATTTGAAGCAGCGCCACACGAACGCTTGGCTCAAAAAGTCTTGGCTCGTGAAGTCGTTACACTTGTTCACGGCGAAGAAGCCTACAAAGAAGCCCTCAACATCACTGAGCAGCTCTTTGCAGGAAACATCAAAAACCTTTCTGTTAAAGAACTTAAACAAGGACTTCGTGGTGTGCCAAACTACCAAGTACAGGCAGACGAAAATCACAATATCGTGGAACTGCTCGTCTCATCTGGTGTGGTTAACTCAAAACGCCAAGCCCGTGAAGACGTCCAAAACGGAGCCATTTACTTAAATGGCGACCGTATCCAAGACCTTGAATATGTCTTGAGTGACACTGATAAGTTAGAGAACGAACTGACTGTTATCCGTCGTGGAAAGAAAAAATACTTTGTATTGACTTACTAAACTGTTCAACATTTACCTATAAAAAAAGGAGTTACCCTCGAGAAAGGTAACTCCTTTTTGCTGTTAATAGTCCCCACCTATCCCTTAATAGACAGGCTACGCAGTACAATGCGTAAGGTTGTTAGATTATGTAAGATAGAGAGATTTGAAGGACTGAGCCAATTAAATAAGCCAAAGCCAATCAAACTACTATTTACGACAACGGTATCTTGAATATTCTTCTTGATGAGTGTTTGCAAAGATGATGATAACGAATCCAACTCTTGGAAGAAATCCAAACGATTATCTAACAATAAGATATCACTCATCTGCTTAGAAATATCTGCACTCTCATTCATCACCACACCGATATCTGATAGAGTTAAAGCCGCTGAGTCATTCAATCCATCTCCAACCATCAAAATAGTGTGACCTGCTTTCTGCAGTTTCTCTACTAACTCAAATTTCCCATCAGGTTTCAAGTCTGTATAGACCTGATCAAAGGGCAAATCTTTGACTAATGCCTCTGTTCTAACCAAGGTGTCCCCTGTTGCCAGAATCAATTTTTTCCCTTGTGCCTTAAGTTTCTCCAAGGCTGCTTTTGCTTCTTTTCTCAAAGGAGTATGAATGCAGAACATTCCAATCAATTCATTCTGATAGGCTAAGAATAAGAGATTGTAGTGACTCTTGTATTCTTCAATTAAAGCATTTTGTTCTGAACTGATATGAATCTGCTCATCCTGCATCAAGACATAATTCCCAATAAGAACTGGTTGGCCATCTATATGAGATTTGATCCCCTTGCTTGCGATATATTGGAGTTTCCCATGCATTTCCTCATGTTCAATTCCCTCTATCTCAGCTTGCTTGACGATGGCATTAGCAATAGGATGATAAATGTGTTCCTCAAGACAGGCACTGATTCTGAGAATATCTTCCTCACTATAGTCTCCAAAAGGTAACACCTTTTCAACTATAGGATAACTAGTTGTGATTGTTCCTGTCTTATCAAACAAGAAAGTATCAACTTCCAGATATTTCTCCAGAACATCTCCATCCTTAATCACCATTTCACGGTTCAACCCTTCCTTGATAACTGTCAAATAAGCTACAGGAGTAGAGATTTTCAAAGCGCAGGAGAAATCGACCAATAGGAAAGAAATAGCCTTAGAAAAAGAACCTGTCAATAGGTAAGTCAGCCCAGCCCCCAAGAAATTATATTTGACGACCTTGTCCGCCATTTTGATGAAATAGCGTTGTTTCGTTTTCTTGTTTTCTTCAGATTTCTTCATCAACTCAATCAGCTGTAAAATACGGCTGTTCATCTGATTATCTGTTACACGAATGCGTAACTCTCCAGTTTCTAATACTGTATTTGCACAAACCAAATCAGACTCTCTTTTTTCAACTGGAAAACTCTCTCCTGTCAAGGAACTTTCGTTGACCATACCTAAACCTGAAACTACTTGCCCATCAAACAGAATTTCATTTCCTTGAGATAAGATCAAGACATCTCCTATTTGAACATCGGAACTCTTGATACTAACAACCGTATCGCCCTGTACTAGGAATACATCGCTCTCTTTTGCAAGAAGACTCTGTTCTAAATCTGTTGCAGTTTTTTTCAAGGACCACTGATCTAAATGATTCCCCAAATCAAGCATAAACATGATATTGCTAGCTGTCTTGGATTGGTTCATAAACAAAGACAATAAAATAGCCGAACAGTCCAAGACTTCCATCGTTAGTTCCTTACGCGCTAGTGTTTGATAGGCTTCTCTAATATAACCCAAAGCCTGATAACAAGTCCATATATAGCGAATAGGATACGGCACAAAACTACGAAAAAGTACACGCTTAACCGCTGCACCTGAAACAATAGAATAAGCACTCTCTTCTCTACGAATGGGAAGAGTCATCAACTCAGAAACTTTCCCTTTATCAATTCTTTTTAAAAAGGCTTCTGCATTATCTAATACAGAAAAGCCTTCTTTTATGCGTAGAGTAAAGTGCTGTTGATCCATGTAAAACTGGATAGACTCAATCCCCTTTTCATCTCTCGCCAAGGAACGAAGATAGTCTTGAATATCCAAGGTAAGTGAAAAAGAAGATGATAGTCGGATATGTTGGTATCCTCTATGTAGCACTTTAAAAGACATATTATTCACCTATAAGGCTATCTAATTGCTCTTCTTTTTTCTCTTGCTCGTACAAATATTTGGCATCTTGCAAGACATCGTCTCCATGTTGCTTCACAACAGAAACAGATGCATCTAGCTCGTCTTTCAACTTGTAAGCCTTAGCCAAAGCTTTAGAATAACCTTTTTTAGCTTCCTTACTTGCTAAGATTTTCAAACCAAGGGTACCAAATGCGACACCACCCAAAAATAATGAAGATTTTTTCGCAACTTTTGCAACGGTTAATACTTCTTTTAACATACTTATTTCCTCCTTATCATTATTATATAGCAATTTAGATATAAAAGCAATTTCATTCTATAAATTGGAGAATTAGTTTTATTTCTACTGAATCTCCCATCTACTTATTCCTAAAGTTGCTTTCATTTGCCTCTTTTGATACACTTAAACTATGAATACAAATCTCAAGCCCAAACTTCAGCGTTTTGCTTCTGCGACTGCCTTTGCCTGTCCTATCTGTCAAGAAAATCTGACTCTGTTAGAGACTAGTTTCAAGTGCTGCAACCGTCATTCTTTTGACTTGGCGAAATTTGGCTATGTCAATCTGGCACCTCAAATCAAGCAATCTGCTAACTATGACAAGGAAAATTTTCAAAACCGTCAACAAATCCTAGAAGCCGGCTTTTACCAAGCTATCTTAGATGCTGTATCTGACTTGCTTGCAAGCTCAAAAACAACCACAACAATTTTGGATATCGGTTGTGGTGAAGGATTCTATTCTCGCAAACTACAAGAAAGTCACTCTGAAAAAACTTTCTATGCCTTTGACATCTCCAAAGATTCAGTCCAAATCGCTGCTAAAAGTGAACCCAACTGGGCAGTCAATTGGTTCGTTGGTGACTTGGCTCGTCTTCCTATCAAAGACGCCAGCATGGATATCCTACTAGATATCTTTTCACCTGCCAACTATGGAGAATTTCGTCGCGTTTTATCCAAAGACGGTATCTTGATCAAGGTTATCCCAACTGAAAATCACCTCAAGGAAATCCGTCAGAAGGTACAAGACCAGCTGACAAACAAGGACTATTCCAACCAAAATATCAAAAATCATTTCCAAGAACACTTTACCATCCTATCTAACCAAACTGCCTCTCTGACTAAGACTATCACAGTAGAACAACTCCAAGCCCTACTCAGTATGACTCCTCTCCTCTTTCACGTTGACCAGAGCAAGATTGACTGGAGCCAACTGACAGAGATTACTATTGAGGCTGAGATTCTGGTTGGGAAAGCATTCTAAACTAGACTTCCCAAAGGTATAAAACTTACCGAAAATCTTCAATATTACAAAAACGCATAAGAACAGGTACTCAAACCTTAATCTTATGCGTTTTGTTATGCAAAAATCACTGGAGTTTCTATACACATTAAGAGGAAATAGTTGAAATCAGTTCTTTTAATAACCATTGAATACCATATACTACATTTACCTCAAATATGATATAGGCCGTATAAATCAAGTATTTCGATTTCTCCCGCCTCAAAGAATAAATCTTGTACAAGATAAATAAATTTAAAATAATAAATAATAGAGACAAAATCTTCCTCCAAAATCAATATTAAAAGTAGGCAGTCAGGCATATACCTCATATTTATTTTCGATTCGAGATAACAAACTTATCAATAAATAGCAAGTGATATAAGGCAAGTACAGACCCCCAGAAACTACCTCGAAGAGAGATTTCTTGATGATTGAGAGGAAACAAATCATGGTTACCTATATAGAGGCAGGTCAAAATAACAAATAAAATCCAAAACAAATCCGTCCATTTATATTTTGAAAAATATTTTTTTAACATAAAAACACCTTCTTTCTTTACTACACTTACATTATATGATAAAATGTAAGTGAATACAAATAAAAAGGAGAAAAGCTCATGAAAACTACTAAATTTTTTGCAGTTGCTATTTCTGCAGGTATCTTAACTCTTAGTCTCGCTTCACCGTCTCTTGCCTTTGCGCAAAGTGTGGCACACCCACCAAAATCTCATGATGCAAGACTCCAGACTAAGCGACTTGTTCTTGAAGAAAGTAAAGTTTATAGTTTACAGGATGTATTCAATTCATCTAATTTAAGTGTTGAAGAACAAGAACAAATTACTAAAGATGTTTTAAACTTCGTTGAAATTGAAGGAAATTCAATGGATAGAACTATTATGAGGACTGTTATACGAAGATTAAGTCCTTCAGAAGTTAAAGAGATAGCACTTTCTAGTGATCCAGCTGGGACTCTAGTAGGAATGCTCCCTGGTATAGGTAATGTGTATTCGGCCTTAAAATATTTATCTGACGATATGTATCTTACAGCGGCTAGAAATGGTTGGGGATTGGAATACGTGATTGCTGTAGATAGAGATAACCCAACATCTACAGGAATAAACTTTTATTGGAACTACGTTAAATAAAATTTAAAGAAATTGCCTTATTCAATTAATATTCCTATAAGAAAGCAGATGATTCCAATGTACAAACTATAATTATCAACTCTTAATATCCAACTTAGTTATGAAAGAATGGTAGGTGATTGTCATGAAAAAATACTAGTTACTCTATTATTTAGTTGTTTAGCATTATTTTGTTTGCCTATTTCTGTAAATGCCGACACTAATAATAATCTTGTCATAAAATTCAATGAACTAACATTTACTTCTGGATTATAATATCCCTAATCCAGAAGTAGTATATTCGAAATCAGGATTCAACGAAGTTGCAACTGTTATTGATAGTGATACTGGAAAGGTTGTTGAAACTATTGAATTTATTCCAGATCTCTCTCGATCTACAGTTACTTCACACACATTAAAAAGAAGTGCAACATTTGCTAGAACTACAGTTCAATTAAGTGTAAACATTGAATTATATAATGAGGGTTCTTTCCGTCAGATTAACTCAGTTCAAGGTTATTACTTAGGAATAACAAATTCTATTACAAACACATATATTGAAGGACAAAACGTTGATGTTTGGTCTCCAAAAGGATACCCCACAACAAGTATAAAGTATGCTTATAATGGTACTTTAACAGCAGCTATAAACAGTAGTGGTTCAGCTCAAGTTAAAGCAGAGTTGTTAGGAGCTGGATTTACATTTGGAGGTACTATTGGAGGTACATCATATTATAGAGTTCCATTTAATCAAAACGGAACTATTAGTCTATACAACTATTAGTCTATACTAACTTAGGAGGTAGTCGATATTATGAATGAAAAAAAACGTACATATTTTATTTGTGCAAGTATTATTATTTCATCTATAATTTTAGGACTCTTTATTTATAACGGACTTGACGTTTTGGGTCAATTTATAAACGATGGCCTCAGGGTAATTAATAGTAATAGGTAGTTAATAGAATTTAAATAAAAAAACGGTAATTTAGTGAATGAACTGCACCCCAAAAGTTAGACAGAAAAAATCTAACTTTTGGGGTGTTTTTATTATGAAATTAACTCATGATGATAAAGTTCAGATCTATGAACTTAGAAAACAAGGATATAGCTTAGAGAAGCTTTCAAATAAATTTGGGATAAACAATTCTAATATTAGGTACATGATTAAATTGATTGATCGTTACGGAATAGAGTTCGTCAAAAAAGGAAAAAATCGTTACTATTCTCCTGATTTAAAACAAGAAATGATTCATAAAGTCTTACATGAAGGCTGGACTAAAGATAGAGTTTCTCTTGAATACGGCCTCCCAAGTCGTACGATACTTCTTAATTGACTAGCACAATACAAGAAAAACGGGTATACTATTGTTGAGAAAATAAGAGGGAGAGTACCTAAAATGGGACGTAAGCCAAAAAAGAGACCTGAAGAGAGAACAGAATTAGAACGTCTTCAAGCAGAAAATGAGTACCTGAGAGCGGAGAATGCCATCCTAAAAAAGTTAAGAGAACTCCGATTGAAGGAGGAAGAAGAGAAAGAAGAAAGACAGAAATTGTTCAAGAATTAATGACTGATTTTTCGTTAGATATTCTTCTAAAAGCCATTAAATTAGCTCGTTCGACCTACTACTATCACTTGAAACAGCTAGACAAACTAGATAAGAATCAAGAGCTTAAAGCTGAAATTCAATCCATTTTTATCGAACATAAGGGAAATTATGGTTATCGTCGGATTCATTTAGAACTAAGAAATCGTGGTTATCTGGTAAATCATAAAAGAGTTCAACGCTTGATGAAAGTACTCAATTTACAAGCTAAAATGCGACAGAAACGAAAATATTCTTCTCATAAAGGAGATGTGGGTAAGAAGGCAGAAAATCTCATTCAACGTCAATTTGAAGGCTCTAAAACAATGGAAAAGTGCTACACAGATGTGACAGAATTTGCCATTCCAGCAAGTTCTCAAAAGCTTTACTTATCACCAGTTTTAGATGGCTTTAATAGCGAAATTATCGCCTATAATCTTTCAACTTCACCCAACTTAGAACAAGTAAAAACGATGTTGGAACAGGCCTTCACAGAGAAACGCTACGAGAATACGATTCTCCATAGTGACCAAGGCTGGCAATACCAACACGATTCTTATCATCAGTTTCTTGAAGGTAAGGGAATTCAAGCATCCATGTCACGTAAGGGTAACAGCCCAGACAATGGTATGATGGAGTCCTTCTTTGGCATTCTGAAATCGGAGATGTTTTATGGTTATGAGAAGTCATTTCAGTCGCTTAAGCAATTGGAACAAGCCATTGTAGACTATATTGATTACTACAACAATAAACGAATTAAGGTAAAACTAAAAGGACTCAGTCCTGTACAATACAGAACTAAATCCTTAATCTTATGCGTTTTGTTATGCAAAAATCACTGGAGTTTCCATACATATTAAGTGGAAATAGTTGAAATCAGTTCTTTTAATAACCATTGAATACCATATAGTACATTTACCCCAAATATGATATAGGCCGTATAAATCAAGTATTTCGATTTCTCCCGCCTCAAAGAATAAATCTTGTACAAGATAAACAAATTTAAAATAATAAATAATAGAGACAAAATCTTCCTCCAAAATCAATCATAAAAGTAGCCAGTCAGGCATAGTTCTAATATTTATTTTCGATTCGAGATAACAAACTTATCAATAAATAGCAATTGATATAAGGCAAGTACAGACCCCCAGAAACTACCTCGAAGAGAGATTTCTTGATGATTGAGAGGAAACAAATCATGGTTACCTATATAGAGGCAGGTCAAAATAACAAATAAAATCCAAAATAAATCCGTCCATTTATATTTTGAAAAATATTTTTTTAACATAATAGCATATTTTTTTGACTATAATAACAGTATATGATAAAATGTAAGCAGATACAAATAAAAAGGAGAAAAGCTCATGAACAAATTAATGAAATTTATTTCGGTTTTTTTGACGTCAATTGTGTTAATTGTATCAGCGATTCCAAGTGTTTCAGCTGTATACGCTTCTGAACAAGTATCACAAATTGAAACAAATATGGAACTTCAACCTGTCACTTCTCTAACAGAAGAACAAATCAATACACTTGCAAACGAAATCCAATCTTTTCATCCAGACGTCTCACAACAATGGATCAAAGAAGTAATTAACCGACAATTACAAGGCGATTATACAATCCCACCTACATACTCTCCATTTAGAGCAGCTTGGCAAGGTATTACAGTTAATCAAATGGGTGCTCTATTAGATACTGCAATAGCTTTAGCATTAGGAGGAACTACTGCAGGCCTTGCAAATCTAATTAAAGTAAAAGGAAAACATGTAGCAAAAAGTGCTATTCGTTCAGCAATTTCTAGATATCTAGGTAGTTGGTTTGTAAATGATGTTGCTTTAGAATTCGCTATGAATTTATTATCACCGGGGACTTATTTAGCACAATTATGGGATAAAAATGATGCCATTCCTAACAACGGAAGGATTAACTTTTAATCATGAGATATACAATAAAATTAATTGGGTATAACGTATTTTCGTTGTTTATATTCTTTATCTTATCAATGTTGTTTAAAGTTCCCTTTAGGTGGTGGATCAGCATTGCAATGACGACTTCGTCGTACATTGTATATAATTACTTAAAGAAAAAGAGAGAAAAGGAATGATCTTATACCAGATCATTCCTTTTCTGCTTTCTGTAAATCCCTCGGAGTGTGTTTGGCGCTTTGATACGAAGTGTCAAAGCTGTATAAACGTTACTATTTCCAAAAAAGTAACAGAAAATTCCTGCTTTGTAGGACTGCTTTGGGTGAGTAATAGACATGTCGACTCACCCTATCTCCTGATGGCGAAAAGAATTTAGCAATGATGCAAGTTGTTCTGAACTCGAGAAAAAACATGCCGAAATCGAAGAAAAGCGTGCAGAACTTGAAGCGAAGAAGCAAGAAATGTTGAAGCGCTTGGATAAATAGAATTTAGAAAACAGAAAAAACTAAAAAGAATGTAGGGTTTATTTCCCTACATTCTTAAAATAACTTAGTACATAAATGACAATGCTGCCACTGCCGTCAATATTGCAAAAACTATTTTCCAAATTTTTTTATTTTTTCCAAAAATCTTATCAGGTAACAAGCTTATTACAAGAAAGGCAATAAACAACACCAATTTAAGTGTGTATATCATAAAAACACCTTCTTTCCTACAATTATATTATAATACTTTATGTAAGCGAATACAAGAGATATGAGGTAACCAACTACGAAAAAATATAAGGCTGAAGACAGTAAAAACCAGCATTTAAAGCCTTCACTGTATCTAGGATTTCCCTATTTTTAGACAAGATTGACCCAAATCTACATCATTAAAAAAGCGAATTTCAATCGAAACTCGCTTTTTTACAAAATGTATTCGTATAAATTTGTATCTTAGTTCAAGTGCCAGATATCTTCGTTGTACTGAGCGATTGTACGGTCAGATGAGAAGAATCCTGCTTTAGAAATGTTAACAATGACTTTATCCAACCATGCGTCACGGTCTTCGTAGTCAGCCAACATTTGCTCTTTCACTTTGATGTAATCTTCTAAGTCAAGAAGAGTCATGAACCAGTCTTTGTTGATCAATTCATTGTAAAGACGTTCCAAGCGCTCTTTGTTTCCAGCTGCAAGAACTGCATCGCTAACGATGAAGTCAACCAATGGTTTGATAGCTTTACGAGCGTAGAATTCGCTTGATTTGTAAGCTGCTTTTGCGTAAAGGTCGATAACAGTTTCTGAATCTTCACCAAAGATGTAGATGTTTTCGTCACCAACCAACTCAGCGATTTCCACGTTAGCTCCGTCCATAGTACCAAGAGTCAAAGCTCCGTTCAACATGAATTTCATGTTACCAGTACCTGAAGCTTCTTTAGAAGCAAGTGAGATTTGTTCTGAGATGTCACATGCTGGGATAAGGAAGCTTGCTGCAGTAACGTTGTAGTTTTCAACCATAACTACTTGCAAGTGTGGAGCTACTGCTGGATCGTTAGCAATAACTTCTGACATGCAAAGAATCAAGTGGATGATGTCTTGAGCGATTGTGTAGGCTGGAGCTGCTTTACCACCAAAGAAGATTGTGATTGGACGAGCAGGGATGTTACCAGCTTTGATGTCAAGGTATTTGTGGATTACGTACAAGGCATTCATTTGTTGGCGTTTGTACTCGTGAAGACGTTTGATTTGGATATCAAAGATAGAGTTTGGATTGATTTCCACACCTTGGTGTTCTTTCAAGTGACGTGCCAATTTACGTTTGTTGTGAGCCTTGATGCTTTCCAATTTTTCTTTGACAGCTGCTTTGTCTTCATAAGACAAGAGTTTTTCAAGCTCATCTGCTTCATGGTGCCAACCATCTCCAAGAATCTCATCCAAGTAGTGAGACAATCTTGGGTTAGCATGCATGAGCCAACGACGGAAAGTGATACCGTTTGTTTTGTTGTTGAATTTTTCTGGGTAAAGGTCGTAGAAGGCTTTCAACTCAGAATTTTTCAAGATTTCAGTGTGAAGTGCTGCAACCCCGTTAACGCTGTATCCGTAGTGGATATCCATATGAGCCATGTGAACACGTCCGCTCTCATCGATGATTTGAACAGCTGGATCTTTGTATTCTGCTTTCACGCGACGGTCCAATTCTTCGATGATTGGTACCAAGTGAGGAACCACTTCTTGCAAGAATTCAAGAGGCCATTTTTCAAGCGCTTCAGCAAGGATTGTGTGGTTAGTGTAGGCAGTCATGCTACGAACGATTGAGATTGCTTCGTCAAGCTCGATACCACGTGCAGTCAAAAGACGGATCAATTCAGGGATCACCATTGATGGGTGAGTATCGTTGATTTGGACAACTGCGTAGTCAGCAAGGTCATGCAAGTTGCTTCCTTTTTCGATTGCTTCGTCGATGATCAATTGCGCACCGTTTGAAACCATGAAGTATTGTTGGAAGATACGGAGCAATTCACCTTGACGGTCACTATCATCTGGGTAAAGGAAGAGAGTCAAGTTGCGAGCGATATCTGTCTTGTCAAAGTTGATACCGTCTTTAATAATAGAAGAATCAACTGAATCCAAGTCAAACAAACGCAAGCGGTTCTTCGTTTCTGTCTTGTAACCAGGAACATCAATATCATAAAGAGTTGATGTCAAAGTAAAGTCTGCAAATGGTACTTGGTAGCTACGGCTTGAGCGAACCAACCAGTTTTGCTCTGTCAACCATGCATTTGGAATTGTTTCTTGTTGGTTGTTTTTAAGAACTTGTTGGAAAAGACCAAAGTGGTAGTTAAGACCAACACCGTCACCATTCAAACCAAGAGTCGCAATTGAGTCGATAAAGCAGGCAGCCAAACGTCCCAAACCACCATTACCAAGAGATGGTTCCAATTCAACTTCTTCAACTTCGATCAAGTCTTTACCTGCAGCTGCAAGTTCTTTTTTGACATCGTCGTAAAGACCAAGGTTGATCAAGTTGTTTGACAAGAGTTTACCAATCAAGAACTCAGCTGAGATGTAGTAAACTTTTTTCTTACCAGTGTTAACTGGTTTTTGGCTACTTGCAAGCTTGCTGTAGTTAAGAAGAGCAAGGTAAAGCTCTTCATTGCTACATTCTGCAATGGTTTTATTGTAGCGATTTTGTACAAATTCTTGTAGTGATAACATGTTTAAGGTGTCTCCTGATATTGTATTATTTCTTTAATTCTACCAAATTTTCATTGATTCGTCGATAGATTGTTGTCAAGTCAAGCAAACCTTCCTCAACAGCTGGTGTCAATTGCTCTTCAGTCATACGCCAAGACCAGTTTCCACCAAGGGTAGATGGGAAGTTCATACGAGCTGTCTCATCCAATTCTAGCAAATCTTGCATAGTTGCAATTGCCATGAAGCTAACTGATGAAAAGACTGTACGAAGCATAGCATGTGGCACTGTTTCGTATTCTTTACGATTAGTGTAGCGAGCCATGTACTCACGAGTCGCATCATCGATCTCGTTACGGTACCAACCAAGAACCGTGTTGTTATCGTGAGTTCCTGTGTACATAACTGAGTTAGCAGGTGCCAAGTGTGGGCTATCAATGCTTTCATCTTCTGGGTTGAAGGCAAATTGAAGAATCTTCATTCCTGGGAAGCCAGTACGTTCACGCAATTCGATAACTTCGTCTGTCATGAAACCAAGGTCTTCTGCGATGATGTTTAACTCACCAAGTTCTTCCTTAACGGCTGCAAAAAGCTTGTAGCCTGGACCTTTCACCCACTCACCAGGTGCTGCTGTATCGGAACCAGCAGGGATTTCCCAATAAGATTCGAAGCCACGGAAGTGGTCGATACGAACGATATCGTAGATTTTGAAGCTTTCACGCAAGCGTTCAATCCACCATTTGTAGCCGTCTTTGTCCATTGCTTCCCAGTCATAGATTGGGTTACCCCAAAGCTGACCAGTTACAGAAAACTCATCTGGTGGACATCCTGCGATACAAGTAGCCTTACCATTGACATCTGTTTTGAAGAGATGTGGATTTGCCCACATATCACTTGAATCTTCCGCTACGTAGATTGGCATGTCCCCAACGATTTCGATGTGGTTGTCGTTAGCGTAAGCTTTCAATTTCAACCATTGTTGGAAGAAGAAGTATTGAGTCACACGGTGGTAAACCAACTTGTCTGCCAATTGCTCACGATAGCTTTCAAGTGCTGAAGCTTTACGAGCACGAGCATCTGCATCTGGCCATTCAGTCCAAGCAAGATTGTCAAAATACTCTTTGATAGCCATATACTCAGCAAAGAGCTCAAGCCATGATTGGTTGTCTTGAGCAAATTTCTCAAAATCTTTAACATCTCCGACTTCAAAGAAACGTTTCACCGCTTTTTCTAAAAGAGGACGACGTGCATAGTAGATTTTAGCATAGTCAACTTCAGACGCATCGCTACCAAAGTCAACTCCTTCAAGGTCACTTGCTTCCAACAAACCTTGCTCCACCAAGATATCTAAATCGATAAAATGAGTGTTTCCTGCGAAGGCTGAGAAAGATTGGTAAGGAGAATCCCCGTAACTAGTTGCTCCTAATGGAAGGATTTGCCAGTAACGTTGTTTTGTACGGACCAAGAAATCAACGAAGTCGTAAGCACTTTGACCAAATGATCCGATTCCGTAAGCTCCTGGAAGAGAAGAGATGTGCATCAACACACCACTTTGACGTTTTTTCATAATAGCACCTCGTGTGTTAAAATAATGGAACGTTGCGTATTTTGCAGACGCAAACGTTTGCGTTACTTATAAGTATACTCCTTTTCAAGCATAATTGCAAGCGTTTTTAAAAAACTTTTTTGATTATTTTTAAGGAGACTAACCCATTTTAGCAAAGATAACTTATACTCAATGAAAATCAAAGAGCAAACTAGGAAACTAGCCGCAGGCTGTACTTGAGTACGGCAAGGCGACGTTGACGCGGTTTGAATTTGATTTTCGAAGAGTATTAAAACTATCTAATCCTAAAATTTGACTCTCACAGAATCCGTCTACAAACTGCAAATCCTCCCCTAGAAAACTTGAATTTAGATGCAAGGAGGCACAAAGGTCTATAGAAAATAGATAGGAATTAGAAACAGGGAGGTAGCCCCTCCTGATTTCCTTCTTTAGATAGATTACATCTATTTTTTATTAAAAATACTGTATTCTTATCTATTTCACACTTTTCTTCTATTAAAAAGCAAAATCATGCTATCAAATCAAGCTTAAAAATTTTTTAAAATTTTTAACAAAAACACTTGCAACCGTTTTCTATTTGTGCTATACTAAGCTCATAAAGGAAAACGTTTGCGTTTTCCTTATCAATAAAACTTGTTATTCTTTAGGAGGAATACACTATGTCATCTAAATTCATGAAGAGCGCTGCGGTGCTTGGAACTGCTACACTTGCTAGCTTGCTCTTGGTAGCTTGCGGAAGCAAAACTGCTGATAAGCCTGCTGAGTCTGGTTCATCTGAAGCGAAAGAAATCACTCTTTACGTTGAGGACCAATACAAAGCTTATGCTGAAACAGTTGCTAAAGCTTATAAAGAGCAATCAGGCACAACAGTTAACATCAAATCTGGTGATCAACTTGGTGGGCTTGACAAACTTTCTCTTGACAACCAATCTGGTCAAGCTGCTGACGTTATGATGGCTCCATACGACCGTGTGGGTAGCCTTGGTTCTGACGGACAACTTTCAGAAGTGAAATTGAGCGATGGTGCTAAAACAGAAGATACAACTAAATCTCTTGTAACCGCTGCTGACGGTAAAGTTTACGGTGCTCCTGCCGTTATCGAGTCACTTGTTATGTACTACAACAAAGACTTGGTAAAAGACGCTCCCAAAACATTTGCTGACTTGGAAAACCTTGCTAAAGATAGCAAATATGCCTTCGCTGGAGAAGATGGAAAAACTTCTGCCTTCCTAGCTGACTGGACAAACTTCTACTATGCATACGGACTTCTTGCTGGTAACGGCGCTTACGTATTCGGACAAAACGGTAAAGACCCTAAAGACATCGGTCTTGCAAACGACGGTTCTATCGCAGGTATCAACTACGCTAAATCTTGGTACGAAAAATGGCCTAAAGGTATGCAAGATGGTACAGCTGCTGGAAACCTAATCCAAACTCAATTCCAAGAAGGTAAAACAGCTGCTATCATTGATGGGCCTTGGAAAGCTCAAGCCCTCAAAGATGCTAAAGTAAACTACGGTGTTGCGACTATCCCAACTCTTCCAAATGGAAAAGAATATGCTGCATTCGGTGGTGGTAAAGCTTGGATCATTCCTTCAAGTACTAAGAACCTTGAAGGCGCACAGAAATTTGTAGACTTCCTTGTTTCAACTGAACAACAAAAAGCTTTCTACGATGCAACTAACGAAATCCCAGCTAATACTGAAGCTCGTTCATACGCTGAAGGTAAAAACGATGAGTTGACAACAGCTGTTATCAAACAATTCAAGAACGCTCAACCAATTCCAAACATCTCTCAAATGTCTGCAGTTTGGGAACCAGCTGCTAACATGCTCTTTGATACTGTAAGTGGTCAAAAAGATGCTAAAACAGCTGCTAACGACGCTGTAACATTGATCAAAGAAACAATCAAACAAAAATTTGGTGAATAAAAAATTTGTTCAAGGGGGGTGGAATTCAAATCCCCCTTTGAATTTATCAATAGAGACACAAATAATTTAGCTTTCTTATAAAAAAAGTAGTATCCTATGAAAGGAGTTATTATGGAAAAGCAACAACCTAGTAAAGCAGCCCTGCTGTCTATCATTCCTGGGTTAGGACAGATTTACAATAAACAAAAAGCCAAAGGTTTTATCTTCCTTGGTGTAACCATCGTATTTGTCCTTTATTTCCTAGCACTTGCAGCACCTGAATTGAGCAATCTCATCACTCTTGGTGACAAGCCCGGTCGTGATAATTCCCTCTTTATGCTGATTCGTGGTGCCTTCCATTTAATCTTTGTAGTCGTTTATGTACTCTTTTATTTCTCAAATATCAAAGATGCATATACGATTGCAAAACGCATTAACAATGGAATTCCAGTTCCACGTACCCTCAAAGACATGATCAAAGGGATTTATGAAAATGGTTTCCCTTATCTCTTGATTATTCCATCTTATGTTGCCATGACCTTCGCGATTATCTTCCCAGTTATCGTAACCTTGATGATCGCCTTTACCAACTATGACTTCCAACACTTACCACCAAACAAATTGTTGGACTGGGTTGGTTTGACAAACTTTAGTAATATCTGGAGTTTGAGTACCTTCCGTTCTGCCTTTGGTTCTGTTCTTTCTTGGACCATCATCTGGGCTTTGGCAGCCTCAACTTTACAGATTGTAATTGGTATCTTCACAGCTATCATTGCTAACCAACCATTTATCAAAGGAAAACGTATCTTTGGTGTTATTTTCCTTCTTCCTTGGGCTGTCCCAGCCTTCATCACTATCTTGACATTCTCAAACATGTTTAACGATAGTGTCGGAGCTATCAACACCCAAGTATTGCCAATCTTGGCTAAATTCCTTCCTTTCCTTGATGGCGCTCTTATTCCCTGGAAAACAGACCCAACTTGGACTAAGATTGCCTTGATTATGATGCAAGGTTGGCTTGGATTCCCATACATCTACGTTCTGACCTTGGGTATCTTGCAATCTATTCCTAACGACCTTTACGAAGCAGCTTATATTGACGGTGCCAATGCTTGGCAAAAATTCCGCAACATCACTTTCCCAATGATCTTGGCTGTTGCGGCACCTACTTTGATTAGCCAATACACCTTCAACTTTAACAACTTCTCTATCATGTACCTCTTCAACGCTGGAGGACCTGGTAGTGTCGGTGGTGGAGCTGGTTCAACCGATATCTTGATTTCATGGATTTACCGTTTGACAACAGGTACATCTCCTCAATACTCAATGGCGGCAGCTGTCACCTTGATTATCTCTATCATTGTCATCTCAATCTCTATGATCGCATTCAAGAAACTACACGCATTTGATATGGAGGACGTCTAAGATGAATAACTCAATTAAGCTCAAACGTAGACTGACTCAAAGCCTTACATACCTTTACCTGATTGGTCTATCAATTGTCATTATCTATCCACTTTTGATTACCATTATGTCAGCCTTCAAGACTGGTAACGTAGTAGCCTTTAAACTAGACAGCAACGTCGACTTTAGTTTTGCTAACTTCCAAGGCCTCTTCACTGAAACCTTGTACGGTACTTGGTACCTCAACACCTTGATCATTGCCTTGATTACCATGGCTGTTCAAACAAGTATCATCGTACTTGCTGGTTATGCCTACAGCCGTTACAACTTCTTGGCTCGTAAACAAAGTTTGGTCTTCTTCTTGATCATCCAAATGGTGCCAACTATGGCCGCTTTGACAGCCTTCTTCGTTATGGCGCTTATGTTGAACGCCCTTAACCACAGCTGGTTCCTCATCTTCCTCTACGTTGGTGGTGGTATCCCGATGAATACTTGGCTCATGAAAGGCTACTTCGATACAGTGCCAATGTCTTTAGACGAATCTGCAAAACTAGACGGTGCAGGACACTTCCGCCGCTTCTGGCAAATTGTTCTTCCACTTGTTCGCCCAATGGTTGCCGTACAAGCTCTCTGGGCCTTCATGGGACCTTTCGGGGACTACATCCTCTCTAGTTTCTTGCTTCGTGAGAAAGAATACTTTACTGTTGCCGTAGGTCTCCAAACCTTCGTTAACAATGCGAAAAACATGAAGATTGCCTACTTCTCAGCAGGTGCTATCCTCATCGCCCTTCCAATCTGTATTCTCTTCTTCTTCCTACAAAAGAACTTTGTTTCAGGACTTACAAGTGGTGGCGACAAGGGATAATTTATCCCCGCCACCCTTTTTCATTTTATACTCTTCGAAAATCTCTTCAAACCACGTCAGCTTCCATCTGCAACCTCAAAGTTGTGCTTTGAGCAACCTGCGACTAGCTTCCTAGTTTGTACTTTGATTTTCATTGACTATTAGCGATTGTCACTGTAAATAATATCCTTACAACAAGCAATTTTTCTCCTAGACTTGAAATAAAGCGAATTTAACTATATAATACTCATATAGAAAACACCTTTTAGAAAGATACTTATGCTTCCATATCCATTTTCCTATTTTTCAAGTATTTGGGGATTTCGTAAGCCCCTGTCCAAACGTTTCGGGCTCAACTGGTTTCAACTTCTCTTTACCAGTATCTTCCTTATCAGCTTGTCTATGGTACCCATTGCCATCCAAAACAGCTCGCAGGAGACTTATCCGCTAGAAACCTTTATCGATAATGTCTATGAACCATTGACAGATAAGGTTGTACAGGATCTCTCTGAACACGCTACAATTGTTGATGGCAAATTAACTTATACAGGAACAGCTAGTCAAGCGCCTTCTATTGTGATCGGTCCAAGTCAAAGTAAGGAGTTACCTAAGGACTTGCAACTGCATTTCGATACGAATGAGCTAGTCATCAGCAAGGAAAATAAGGAACTGACCCGAATCTCTTACCGAGCGATTCAGACTGAGAGTTTCAAAAGCAAAGACAGCTTGACCCAAGCAATTTCTAAAGACTGGTACCAACAGAATCGTGTCTATATCAGTCTCTTCCTAGTTCTCGGTGCTAGCTTCCTCTTTGGTTTGAATTTCTTTATCGTCTCTCTAGGAGCGAGTCTTCTCCTTTATATCACTAAGAAATCACGCCTCTTTTCATTTAGAACCTTTAAAGAGTGCTACCATTTTATCTTGAACTGTTTAGGATTACCAACTCTGATTACACTTATTTTGGGATTATTTGGCCAAAATATGACAACCCTCATCACTGTACAAAACATTCTTTTTGTTCTATATCTGGTCACTATTTTTTATAAAACACATTTCCGTGATCCAGATTACCATAAATAGGAGATTTTTATGCCCGTTACGATTAAAGATGTGGCCAAGGCTGCTGGTGTTTCGCCTTCAACCGTAACCCGTGTTATTCAAAATAAATCAACCATTAGCGACGAAACAAAAAAACGCGTTCGCAAGGCTATGAAGGAGCTCAATTACCATCCCAACCTCAATGCTCGCAGCTTGGTAAGTAGCTACACTCAGGTGATTGGTTTGGTTCTTCCTGATGACTCAGACGCCTTCTACCAGAATCCTTTCTTTCCATCGGTTCTACGTGGCATCTCTCAAGTCGCATCTGAAAACCACTATGCCATTCAGATAGCAACAGGGAAAGATGAGAAGGAGCGCCTCAACGCTATTTCACAAATGGTCTACGGCAAGCGTGTAGATGGGCTAATCTTTCTCTATGCCCAAGAAGAAGACCCTCTCGTAAAACTCGTCGCAGAAGAACAGTTCCCCTTCCTTATCTTAGGTAAATCTCTATCTCCTTTCATCCCACTTGTCGACAACGACAATGTTCAAGCTGGTTTTGATGCGACTGAATATTTCATCAAAAAAGGCTGCAAACGCATTGCCTTTATCGGAGGAAGTAAAAAGCTCTTCGTGACCAAAGACCGTTTAACAGGCTATGAACAGGCGCTGAAACATTACAAACTTACCACTGACACCAATCGCATCTACTTTGCCGACGAGTTTCTGGAAGAAAAGGGCTATAAATTTAGCAAGCGATTATTCAAGCACGATCCACAAATTGATGCTATCATCACAACCGATAGCCTCCTAGCTGAAGGTGTTTGTAACTATATTGCCAAACACCAGCTGAATGTCCCTGTTCTCAGCTTTGACTCGGTTAATCCCAAGCTCAACTTGGCAGCCTATGTCGATATCAATAGCCTAGAACTTGGTCAAACATCATTTGAAACGATTCTTCAGATTATCAACGATGCTAAAAGCAATAAACAAATTTGTTACCGCCAGTTGATTGCCCATAAAATTATAGAAAAATAAGAGACTGGGCAAAAAGTTGTTAAAAGCAAAAACGCATACTATCAGGTATTGAAAAAACTTGATACTATGCGTTTTAATGTGGGAAGATTTACTTTTTTTCTTCTGAAATTGAGTTGTTACCCAAGATCTTTTTATACTCAATGAAAATCAAAGTGCAAACTAGGAAGCTAGCCGCAGGTTGCTCAAAACACTGTTTTGAGGTTGTAGATGAAACTGACGAAGTCAGTAACCATACCTACGGCAAGGTGAAGCTGACGTGGTTTGAAGAGATTTTCGAAAAGTATTAATCACTAATTATCTATCTCAACAAATCGTCCCAGAATATGAACATTCTCCGAGACAGAGACAAAGGCGCTTGGATCTACTTGTGTCATAATCTGTTTAAATTCATTAAACTCTGCACGTGTAATGACAGTAATTAAAACTGCCTTTCTCTCGTGATTATAGGTTCCTTCTGCATCGTGGATCATGGTTGCTCCGCGGTGCAATTTTTTATGGATTTTTTCAATTACCTTCTCTGGATGATTTGTCACAATCATGGCCTGCATACGCTTTTGCTTAGTAAAGACCGCGTCTGTCACACGGCTAGAGACAAAGATGGTAATCATAGAATAAAGAGCGTATTTCCAACCAAAGGTCAAACCTGCTATCAGCATGATAGTTCCATTTACCAAGAAAGAAATACTACCGACATTCTTACCCGTTTTCTTGCGAATAGTCAGGCTGACGATGTCCGTCCCACCACTGGAGATATTGTTTCGAAGAGCAAAACCAATCCCTAAACCCATAACACCACCCCCAAAAAGGGCATTGATAATGGGATCCTCCGTCAAGGTTGCCACAGGGACAAACTGGATAAAGAAGGAACTCATAGATACCGTGATAAAGGTAAAGACGGTGAACTTATGGCCAATCTGATACCAAGCTAAGACCATCAAAGGGAAGTTAATGGCGTAGAAGGTTAGCGAAATCGGAATATGAAAACCAAACCAGTGATTACTCAAGGCAGAGATAATCTGTGCCATACCTGTTGCACCACTCGAATACACATGCCCTGGTTGGAAAAAAAAATTAACTGCTACTGCTGATAAAAAACCATAGACCAGAGAGGCCGAAATCTTCTCATCATACTTTTCTCGAGAAATACTTTGTAAGACACGTAAAATTTTTATCTGATAAGCAAAGCGGCGCAGATAATAGCGCCACCGCTTAATTCGTTTTGCTTGTTTCATCTTCTTCTACTTGTAAGCTGAGTTCCTCTAGTTGGTTGAGAGCGACTGTTGATGGAGCTTGTGTCATTGGGTCAGTTGCCTTGTTGTTCTTAGGAAAGGCAATGACTTCACGGATATTTTCTTCTCCAGCAAGCAACATGACAAAACGGTCAAGCCCGATAGCCAAACCACCGTGTGGTGGGAAACCATAGTCCATGGCTTCAAGAAGGAAACCAAACTGGTCATTGGCTTCTTCAGCTGAGAAACCAAGGGCCTTGAACATGCGTTCTTGAAGGTCTTTTTGGTTGATACGAAGGCTACCACCACCAAGCTCATAACCGTTCAAGACGATATCGTAAGCAATGGCATGAACCTTAGCCAAATCACCTTCTAATTCGTGAGCAGTCTCTTCCTGTGGAAGTGTGAATGGATGGTGGGCGCTCATGTAGCGGCCTTCTTCTTCAGACCATTCAAACATCGGCCAGTCAACCACCCAAAGGAAGTTGAACTTATCATTATCAATTAAGCCAAGCTCTTTAGCAATACGTCCACGAAGGGCACCCAGTGTTGCATTAGCCACTTCAAGCGTATCCGCCACAAAGAGAACCAAGTCCTTATCTTCAAGAGCAAGCGCTGTTGTCAATTCTTCTTGGATACCAGTCAAGAACTTGGCAACTGGTCCGTTTAATTCTCCATCAACCACCTTGACCCAAGCAAGACCTTTGGCACCATACTGTTTGGCTACTTCCGTCATCTTGTCGATGTCTTTACGTGAATAGTTGTCCGCAGCTCCTTTGACCACAATGGCTTTTACAGCAGGTGCTTCTGAAAAGACTTTAAAGTCTACACCTTTGACCGCTTCTGTCAAGTCCTGAAGCAACATGTCAAAACGAGTATCTGGCTTGTCAGAACCGTAAAGAGCCATAGCATCATCGTATTTCATACGAGGGAACGGTAGCGTTACTTCGATACCTTTTGTTTCCTTCATCACGCGCGCAATCAAGCCTTCTGTGATATCTTGGATTTCTTGCTCAGTAAGGAAGGACGTTTCCAAGTCGACCTGGGTAAACTCAGGCTGGCGGTCTCCACGCAAGTCCTCGTCACGGAAACATTTGACGATTTGGTAGTAACGGTCAAAACCAGCATTCATCAAAAGCTGTTTCGTAATTTGTGGACTTTGAGGAAGCGCGTAAAAATGCCCTTTATTGACACGAGATGGCACCAAATAGTCACGCGCCCCTTCTGGTGTTGACTTAGAAAGGAATGGTGTCTCTACGTCGATAAATTCCAACTCATCCAAGTAGTTGCGGATAGAGTGGGTCACCTTAGCACGAAGTTTAAGATTTTCCAACATTTCTGGACGACGAAGGTCAAGGTAACGGTAACGCAAACGTGTATCGTCATTGGCCTCAATACCATCCTTAATCTCAAATGGGGTTGTCTTAGCTGTATTAAGTACTGTCAGAGCTGTCACGTTTAACTCAACCGCACCAGTTGGTAACTTATCATTGGCTTGCTCACGCGCAGCAACTTGACCAGTCACCTCGATAACAAATTCACTACGAAGGTTTTCAGCTGTTTCCATAACCTCTGCAGATACTTTTTCAGGGTTGATAACCAACTGCATGATTCCTTCACGGTCACGAAGGTCGATAAAGATCAAACCACCAAGGTCACGACGACGGCCAACCCATCCTTTCAAGGTCATTTCTTTTCCGATGTGTTCCTCACGAACACGACCAGCATACATACTACGTTTCATTGTTTCTCTCCTCTTTTATTCTGTTACTATTTTACCATAAAAGCGCAGGCTCTTCATGAAAATCCATCAGAAAAGTTTGCCAGTCTTTAAAAATCAGGTAAAGTCCCTAAAAATTAGCGTCCATACAAAAAATCCGATGAAGTTCACCGGACTCTTTTATTTTGAATTGTTGCCTGCTTTACGCTTTTCAGTGATTTCGGCTGCCTTTCGAGGCAAGACAATTTCCGTTATGTAAGCCGTCCCAAAACGCAGTACACCTGCAATAGGAGCAAAGACAACTGCTAGATAGTTATAGAAGAAATCGCCTTTGAAGGCATAAGCTAGCGCTCCAATGATGAAAAATAGAACGACTGCCTGAATCACTGCTAATAAAATTACTCGTTTCATGTGACCTCCTGACTCTATTATAGCATGAGAATCATCAAAAAGCCGACTAAATTATTCAAAGCGTGAAGAGAAATACTGTAGACCAGACCTTTTCTGCTAATGTAAGCCAAACCCAAACTAAAACCAAGGCTAAAATAGACAAAAAATTGTTGCACATCACCTGGAAAATGAATCAAGGCAAATAGAAGACTAGATACCAGAAGAAAAATCAGGGTTCGTTTACTATTGTCCTGCTTAGGAAAGAGATAGCGTGCTAACATCCCTCTAAAAACAATCTCTTCCGTCAAAGGAGCAAAAATAACCACAGCAAAGAATGAGAAAAGTGGTTGAGACAAGGTCAAGTCTGTCGCTATTTGCTGATTTACTGAAGGATCATCTGGCAAGAAGAATTGAACGACCAGAGATAAGAACCAAACCAAGGCAGGAAGCCAAATAAATCGGTTAAAGCCGCTCTTCTCAATATAAACAGGAGCTTTCTGATACCATTTGTAAATGCCGTACACATATACTCCAGCCAAGACCACATAGAGTAGAGTAACAGCATAGGGTGAAGCGCCTAAAGCAAGCGACGCAGTCGCGAGCCCCTGAATAAAGCCATAGATAAATAAAAAGGATAGAAGGGCTAGAAGAATCCAGCCAAGGTTTTTAAGTAATTTCATAAATAACTCCTTTATTTGAAATAACGTTTTACCATAGGTAACTGCATCACATTGATATAAACATGGATGGCTCCTACAAGCAAGAAAGCTAGTAACTGAATCTCTCCTGTCAAGAAAGAAATGATAATAAGAAAAATATATAAGGCTGGTAAGACATATTGGTGTAATTGGAATAAAATTCGAAAACTCTGTTCCAAATTAGCCTGACGCTCCCCTTCATCATAAGAATTTATATAGTTCAAGACATCCTTTGGTGTAGCGAAAAATTCCAAATCAAACTGACGAACAATCGCAATGGTTTTAAAAAGAGATTTTTGAGCGACTAAGAATACCACAAAGAGTAAGAAAGAAAGGAAAAATGTTTGAGGGTTTGTATGCAATATAATCACCTCACTTAATGAAATAAAAATAGCCAATGGAATCGCTACACCTGTAATATTAAAAGCAATGGTTCCAAACTCAAGATTCCGGTACATTTGCACATAATAGGTTTCATTCAGATCGTCATCCATTTCCTCTTGATACAAGGAATGAAATTTTCTGCTTTTCTTTAAGAAATTGAAAGTCAAAAACATACTAATGAAACCTATCAGTAAACAAATAGCTGATATCCATGGCATCAAGGCTTTTACATCTAAAATAATTTCGTGGGATTCGACACGTGCCTTAAACATCCCTACAAACATGCCCAAGAACCCCCCCAAGACAATAGACATCAAAAATAACAATCTACGTTTCTTTTTCATATTCATTCTCCTTTTTCACTTGCTAGATTTTTGGATTTCTTTTCAATCCATTCAATTACTGGGATGAGGGCAAAATAGGCCCAGATAAATTGGTCGCTGTAATAGAGATCAAACCATCCTAGATTTGTTCCAATTAGTAGACATAGGCTGACTAATAGAGCTATGGCAACTACATAATAAATCACTTTATACTTGTTCATCACTCGTCCTCCTCCAAGCGAAATACCGATTCGACTGTTTCGTTGAAAATTTGAGATATTTTCAGGGCAATGATAATGGACGGGGTGTACTCATCCCGTTCTAGTAGGCTAATGGTCTGTCTGGAAACCCCTGCCAGCTTGGCTAGGTCGGTTTGATTGAGACCATCGCGAGCTCGAAGCTCTTTTAGACGATTTTTTAGTTGCATGTCACACACCTACTTTCCGTCAAATTCAACAGTTTGGATATCCTCAATGCGTTGTAGTTTGAATTTTTCTTTTCCTTTTTTATTAACACGACGTAGCTTGACCCATTCCTCATCAACATCCACAACTTCCCAGTTATCTGTTCCAAAAACTTGTCCAACGATTGTCGGTGTTTTCCCAATCAATTCTTTTAATAATCTTGACATTTCTTTATTTCCTTTCTGTTTTTGCTCAATTCTTTTGATTTTATTCTCTAATTTCTTGACCCTTTGGGTATGATAGAGATAAAACATAATCACAAGAGGTACAAATCCTAATGCCCACATAATCGTTCCCTGCTCCTTTTCTCTTAACTTGATTATATTGTAACACATCTTTTTCTTTTTGACAAGCATATTTGTCAAAAAGTTTATGATTTTTGTCATTTTGCAAAAGAAAAAGGTCAGGAGTAGGTTTCTGACCAGTTTTTCTGTTATTAAAATCCTAGTTTTTCAAAGATTTCTGAGAAGTTTTGGCTGATTGTCTCAAGTGACACTTGGACTTCTTCTCGGGTTTGGTTATTCTTGACCGTCACTTGTCCGCTTTCGACTTCACTCTCTCCTAGGGTGATGAGGGTTTTAGCCACAAAGACATCGGCTGACTTGAATTGAGCTTTGAGCTTACGGTTGAGGTAATCACGCTCTGCTTTGAAACCTTGTTGGCGAAGAGCCTGTACCAATTCCAAGGCCTTGACATTTGCTCCTTCACCCAAAACTGCGATATAGACATCTAGGGCGTTTTCGATAGGGAGAGTCACACCTTGCTTTTCAAGGATGAGAAGCAGGCGCTCTACACCAAGTCCAAATCCAAATCCAGCAGTTTCCGGGCCTCCAAAGTAAGAAACCAAACCATCGTAACGACCACCCGCACAGACTGTCAGGTCATTGCCCTCAATCTCTGTGATGAACTCGAAAATGGTGTGGTTGTAGTAGTCCAGACCACGCACCATATTGGTATCAATGATGTAGTCTACTCCAAGATTTTCCAACATCTGACGTACAGCATCAAAATGAGCTTGACTTTCTTCATCAAGGAAATCCAAGATAGAAGGCGCATTCTCTACTGCTACCTTGTCTTCTTTTTCCTTAGAGTCCAAGACACGAAGAGGATTTTCCTCCAAACGACGCTGGCTATCCTTAGACAAGATCTCCTTGAGCGGTGTCAAATAGTCAATCAAGGCTTGACGGTAGGCTGCACGGCTCTCAGGATTTCCAAGAGTGTTAAGATGTAATTTGACACCTTGGATACCGATTTCTTTCAAGAAATGGGCCGCCATCGCGATGGTTTCCACATCGGTAGCTGGATTGCTAGAACCAAAACACTCAACACCAATCTGGTGGAATTGGCGCAAACGCCCTGCCTGTGGACGCTCGTAACGGAACATAGGTCCCATGTAGTAGAACTTACTTGGCTTTTGCACTTCTGGGGCGAAAAGTCTATTTTCCACATAGGAACGGACAACGGGCGCAGTTCCTTCTGGACGGAGAGTAATATGGCGGTCACCCTTGTCATAGAAGTCGTACATTTCCTTGGTTACGATATCCGTTGTATCTCCGACAGAGCGACTGATGACTTCGTAGTGCTCAAAAATAGGCGTGCGCACTTCTGCATAATTATAGCGCTTGAAAATCTCACGGGCAAAGCCCTCAACGTACTGCCATTTGGCAGATTCAGCAGGTAAAATATCCTGCGTTCCTTTTGGTTTTTGTAATTTCATAGGGAATCCTCTTTAAACTTAATAGTCTTATTTTACCATAAATAAAGGGATTAAAACAGTGAGAAAAAAATTAGGATTTCCCCCAAATCATTCATACCTCTCTCAACTAGATGTAACTTACAAAACCCCTGACCTCATGAGCCACTTTCTTCCTCCTCATGAGGCCAGTTTTACTTTCTGCTGTTCCAGTATCATTTTTCCTCGCTAGATTTCCTCAAAAGGGCAGACTCCTCCCTTGGTGCGTCACACGATTTTTTCATCTCGACTGTTCTTTAATGTATCATTAACGACGCTTTTCTTCTAGGTGGTTCATAAGGAACAGGAAGATTCAGGTTGACTTTTCTAATCCTAGAATAAAGTGCTGAAAACAATTCGGAATAGGCATATAGACTAGACAATTTGAGGAGCTGCTTGCGTCCTGTTCGAACACATTTTCCTACCACGTGAAGAAAAAGATGGCGGAAGCGTTTGATTGTTAAAGTTTGGAAGTCACCTCCAGCTAGATGTTTGAGAAAAAGATAGAGATTGTAGGCGATACAGCTCATCATCATACGAACTTCGTTTTTGATTAAGGCTGAACTATCCGTTTTATCACCAAAAAATCCCTCCTTCATCTCCTTGATGAAATTCTCGGCTTGACCACGTCCACGATAAAGCTGAAACTGGTCTTGGCTTGTTCCACTCGTCATATTTGTAACGAGAGAAATAACATCGTAGAACAAGTTTCCTTCTTTTCGTTCAGAGAACTGGCAGACACGACGCTTGTGCGACCAAGATCCTG
>NZ_VMMT01000016.1:0-10865 GCF_013277355.1 Streptococcus sp. 1343 | reverse complement strand
AGGTTGCTCAAAACACAGTTTTGAGGTTGTAGATAAGACTGACGAAGTCAGTGACCATATCTACGGTCAGGCGACGCTGACGTGGTTTGAAGAGATTCTCGAAGAGTATTAGTCAATCTTATGCTGTTTTTTCCAAGATTGGATGGCCCATTTATGGCTACCACGTTTAAGATTTTGGATAGCCTCGTCAATAGGGAACCAGGCAATATGATTAAAATCTTCTAGTGGATTTTGCACTTCTTTGAAAGAAGTCGCTTCATAGAGGTGGGCAGGATTGTAGTAGTAGGTATCACGATGACGAGAGTAGAAGTATTCATCAGCCTGTCCATAATAGGTACCAATTTCAGCTGTGAAACCAAGCTCTTCAATCAATTCACGCTTTAGGGCTTCCTGATGATTTTCACCTACTTCAATTTCGCCACCTGGTAGGAACCAAGCGCCATTAGGTGCTTGAACAAGAACAATTTGTTTTTGTTTAGCGTCAGGGATAACTGCATACACTCCATAGCGTGCAACATAGTCTGTATTTGCTTTTTTTTCTCCGAAAGTTGGGTTTGCCATTGCATTTTCCTCATTATCTAGTATCTTTATTATTATCATAATGGACAAAGGCAGAGCTGTCAAGAACTTATAGTTATTTTAGTAAAAAGAGCAGAAAATTTTCATTTTCTACTCCTTTTCTATAGGATTTATACTTCTTTTTCATAAGTTTTTACTTCAACTTTTTTGGCAGACTTAATTTGAATGTTTCCCTTGCTAGTCAGAACTGCTTTGAGGTCTTTTTCGCTTGGATTTTCAAGGTAGTAGTCAGTGATTGCGTCCTCAATATAGTCTTGAATAGTCCGACGAAGTGGGCGTGCTCCCATTTTTGGATCATAACCTAGGTCAACCAGCTTTTCCTTGACCTTGTCAGTTACATCCAAATGAATGTTGTTGCTAGAGAGGCGCTTGTTAACATCTGCTAGCATGAGCTCGACAATCTGAAGGAGATTATCCTTGCTGAGAGCCTTAAATTCGATAATGCCATCAAAACGGTTCATAAACTCTGGGCTAAAGAAGTTGCCGAGTTCACCGAGAACAGAGTTGGTACGTCCTTCTCTAGTAGCCCCAAATCCAACGTTGGCTTCAGACTTACCTGTACCTGCATTTGAGGTCATGATAATGATGGCATCCTTGAAGCTAACGGTCCGTCCTTGCCCATCTGTCAAACGACCATCGTCCAAGACTTGTAGAAACATGTGCATAACATCTGGGTGAGCTTTTTCCACTTCATCGAGAAGGATGAGAGAATATGGATTGCGGCGAACTTTTTCAGTTAATTGACCAGCCTCATCATAGCCAACATAACCTGGAGGAGCGCCGACCAACTTAGCCACACTGTGTTTTTCCATGTATTCACTCATATCAAAGCGAATCATACTATCAGCAGAACCAAAGAGTTCGATAGCTAATTGTTTGGAAAGTTCTGTCTTACCGACCCCAGTTGGTCCGACAAAGAGGAAGCTTCCAATTGGACGGTTAGGCGTACCAAGACCGACACGATTACGGCGAATAGCCTTAGCAATCTTATCGACTGCATCATCTTGGCCAATAATATGAGACTTGAGATCTTCGGCTAGATGGATGAGTTGAGATTGTTCTTTCTCTTTTAAATCACCAACAGGGATGTTGGTTTTCTGCTCAATAATATGCTCAATGGTTTTTTCACTGATGATTGGAGTATCCTGGTCTGTGACCTTTTTCTTTTGCATTTCCTTATATTTGGCAATCTGGTCACGGAAGTAGGCGGCTTTTTCAAAATCTTCTTCTCGTGTAGCTTGAGACTTGAGATTTTCAGCCTCAATCAAGCGCTGATCAATGACTTTAGGGTCTACAAAATTCAAGGTCAAATTCATCTTAGAACCAGCTTCATCTAGGAGGTCAATGGCCTTGTCAGGTAAGAAGCGATCTTGGATGTAACGATTGGAAAGAGTTGCAGCTGCTTCAATCGAAGCATCGGTATATTGAACGTGGTGGTAGTCTTCGTATTTCTTTTGAATCCCTTTGAGGATAGTGATTGTTTCTTCCACGGTTGGTTCATCAACCTTGACAGGCTGCATACGACGCTCGAGGGCAGCATCCTTTTCAATGATACGGTATTCATTGAGGGTAGTAGCGCCGACCAGTTGCAGTTCTCCACGAGCAAGGGCTGGCTTGAGGATATTTCCTGCGTCCATATTACCATCACTCGCAGAACCAGCACCAACAATTTCATGGATTTCATCGATAAAGAGGATGATGTCTTCACGTTTGCGAATTTCTTCCATGAGTTTTTGCATGCGTTCTTCAAATTGTCCTCGAATCCCCGTTCCTTGAACTAAGCTAACCACATCCAGACGGATGACTTGTTTACCTTGGAGTTTATGTGGCACATCGCCATCGACAATTTTCTGAGCTAGACCTTCGACAACGGCCGTTTTTCCGACACCAGGTTCACCGATAAGGACAGGATTATTCTTGGTTCTACGATTGAGAATCTCGATGACACGGATAATCTCATCGTCGCGCCCAATAACGGGGTCAATGTCTCCACGACGGGCAATTTCAGTTACATTAATACCAAATTCTTCCAGCAGGCCTTTTTCTTGGCTAGGTGGCGGAGTTTGAGTAGATCCACGATTTTGGGAACCATAACCGCCGTTTCCACCGTAACCTCCACCTGATTGGGTTGGGGGAATAGGAGGAGTATTGCTAGAAGGTCTGAAATTGTTTAGATCATTGAAGAAATCACCAAAGGGATCGAAGTCACGATTGTTCAGATCCGTCATACCTTTGAAGAGGCTATTGTTAGGATCTGTTTTGATAATCTTGTAGCAGTTTTGACAGAGGTCAATTTGTTTTTGTTTTCCATTGAGATTGGTGTAAAGATGAATTGTTGAGTCGTTGATTTTACAGTTTTGACAAAGCATACATCTACCTCATTTCTTTCTTTATCCTGATCTGTTTAAAGGTCAAAAATAGTCAAATTCCTATACTCTCATTATAACAGGATTGGGGTGTAAAGCAAGTAAAAAGATTGCAGCTTTGAAAAGTTGTTACAATGAAAATTTTTGTGAATTTGGACTATAAAAAAATCCTATTTGTGAGACAAAAAGGATTTTGGTTAGACATGCAGGGACAATCCCAGCTTGTTTTAGATTAGTAGAGAAGTTCGTAAATCTCCATTGCAATTAAGTCAATGCTATCAAACGTATACGTTTCGCGAGCTTCTACGTCACGAAGGGTAAAGATTGAGCCGTTTTCTTCGTCGTGGCTGTACGCAACTTCTGCAACAACAACTCCTTCACGTTCAAAATTACGTTTTAAATTTCCGCCATCGTTTGCCATTGCTTCAAGGCGGTTGATGATTCTAACCAAATGTGATTCCATTTTGATTCTCCTTCATTTCTTATCGTTACTATTTTACCATAAAGGAGGCCAACTTGACTAGAAAAAAACTAAAATTTCTCGCTAATTCTGCTAGTTTAAAGATTTTTAAATAAATTGGATAAAAGATTTGAATTTTAATTCAATATACGTTATAATCATACAGTATTCTATTTTAGAAAGCAGTGTGACTATGAATTTTTCTTTTTTACCTAAGTATTTACCTTATTTTAACTATGGGGCTGTTGTGACGGTTCTCATTTCTATCTGTGTTGTCTTTTTGGGAACCATTTTGGGGGTTGTCTTGGCTTTTGGGCAACGTTCAAAGTTTAAACCGCTTGTTTGGCTCGCCAACTTGTACGTTTGGATTTTCCGTGGGACACCGATGATGGTTCAGATTATGATTGCCTTTGCTCTTATGCATATCAATGCTCCGACTATTCAGGTTGGAATTTTAGGTGTTGATCTTTCTCGTCTGATTCCAGGGATTTTGATTATCTCTATGAACAGTGGTGCTTATGTTTCTGAGACTGTTCGTGCTGGAATCAATGCAGTTCCAAAAGGTCAGCTAGAGGCGGCTTATTCGCTAGGGATTCGTCCTAAAAATGCGATGCGCTATGTGATTTTGCCACAAGCAATCAAAAATATTTTGCCAGCATTGGGGAACGAATTTATTACCATTATCAAGGATAGCTCCCTCTTATCAGCTATCGGTGTCATGGAGTTGTGGAACGGAGCTACAACAGTTTCTACAACAACCTATCTACCTTTAACACCACTTTTATTTGCAGCATTTTACTACTTGATTATGACCTCTATTCTGACAGTAGCCTTGAAAGCTTTTGAAAAACATATGGGACAAGGAGATAAGAAATAATGACAGAAATCTTGATAAAAATTGAAAATTTACATAAATCTTTTGGAAAGAATGAAGTATTGAAGGGCATCAACCTCGAGATTAAAAGAGGAGAAGTTGTCGTTATCATCGGTCCTTCGGGGAGCGGGAAATCTACCTTGCTTCGCTCTATGAATTTGTTGGAGGAAGCAACCAAGGGGAAGGTTATCTTTGAGGGAGTCGATATTACGGACAAGAAGAATGACCTCTTTGCCATGCGTGAGAAGATGGGCATGGTTTTCCAACAATTTAACCTCTTTCCTAATATGACTGTGATGGAAAATATTACCTTGTCACCTATCAAGACCAAAGGTGAAAGCAAGGCAGTTGCTGAGAAGAGAGCTCAAGAGCTGTTGGAAAAAGTTGGTTTGCCGGATAAGGCAGACGCTTATCCACAGAGTTTGTCAGGTGGGCAGCAGCAACGGATTGCTATCGCGCGTGGGTTGGCTATGGAACCAGATGTTTTACTCTTTGACGAGCCAACTTCAGCCTTGGATCCTGAAATGGTGGGTGAGGTATTGGCTGTTATGCAAGATCTAGCCAAGTCAGGAATGACCATGGTTATCGTAACACATGAGATGGGATTTGCCCGTGAGGTGGCAGATCGTGTCATCTTTATGGCAGACGGTGTGGTTGTTGAAGACGGAATACCTGAACAGATTTTTGAACAAACCCAAGAACAACGGACTAAAGACTTCTTGAGTAAGGTTTTATAATCTATTTTAAAATTTCAAGACAAGATTAGTGAAAAGCTCAACCAGAGATTTTTCTTATAGTTTGAAACTATAGGATAGCCTAGGAAATAAGTGTTAGGGGGTGCAGGCAGTTTTTGCTATAATGGAAGATATTTGAAAGAAAAGAGAAGTGATATGACACAGATCATTGATGGGAAAGCTTTAGCGGTCAAATTGCAGGGGCAATTGGCTGAAAAGACTGCAAAATTAAAGGAAGAAACAGGTCTAGTACCTGGTTTGGTAGTGATTTTGGTTGGGGATAATCCAGCCAGCCAAGTCTACGTTCGCAACAAGGAGAGGTCAGCTCTTGCGGCTGGTTTCCGTAGCGAAGTAGTGCGAGTTCCAGAGACCATTGCTCAAGAGGAATTGTTAGACCTGATTGCTAAATATAATCAGGATCCAGCTTGGCATGGGATTTTGGTCCAGTTGCCATTACCAAAACACATTGATGAAGAGGCGGTTCTATTGTCTATTGATCCAGAAAAGGATGTGGATGGGTTCCATCCCTTAAACATGGGGCGTCTCTGGTCTGGTCATCCAGTCATGATTCCTTCGACACCTGCAGGAATTATGGAAATGTTTCATGAATATGGGATTGAATTAGAAGGTAAAAATGCGGTCGTCATCGGTCGTTCAAACATTGTTGGAAAACCCATGGCCCAGCTTCTTTTAGCCAAAAATGCAACAGTAACCTTGACCCATTCACGCACCCATAATCTTGCCAAGGTGGCTGCTAAAGCAGATATTCTTGTAGTCGCAATCGGTCGTGCTAAGTTTGTGACTGCTGACTTTGTCAAACCAGGTGCGGTTGTCATTGATGTCGGTATGAACCGCGATGAAAATGGGAAGCTCTGTGGAGATGTTGACTATGAGGCAGTTGCCCCACTTGCTAGCCACATCACACCAGTTCCTGGAGGTGTAGGCCCTATGACCATTACCATGCTAATGGAGCAAACTTATCAGGCAGCACTTCGGACATTGGATAGAAAATAAGAGAAAAATCGCTGAAGAGAGTGTATTTTCTATAGCTATATCTGAAATGGCAGAAATGAGTATTAAATTTTAGATATAAGATTACAAAAGGAGGTCTGCGCCTCCTTTTTGTTGTATAATAAAAGCGAGAGGAAAAAACGATGAAAGTGATTGATCAAACTTTACTAGAAAAAGTTATTATTGAACGTTCTCGTACAAGTCATAAAGGAGACCATGGTCGTCTGCTGCTGCTTGGTGGCACTTATCCTTATGGAGGTGCTATCATTATGGCTGCACTAGCTGCTGTTAAGAGTGGTGCAGGATTGGTGACCGTTGGAACGGACAGGGAAAATATTCCAGCTCTGCACAGCCATTTACCTGAGGCTATGGCATTTTCTCTTCAAGACAAGCAATTGTTAAAAGAGCAGTTGGAGAAGGCAGAAGTTGTCTTGCTGGGACCTGGTTTAGGAGACGATGCTTTTGGAGAAGATCTAGTCAAACAGGTCTTTGCTAGCTTAAAACAGAATCAGATTTTGATTGTAGATGGTGGTGCCCTGACCATTCTTGCTAGGACAAGTTTGTCGTTTCCGTCTAACCAGCTTATCCTAACTCCCCACCAAAAAGAATGGGAAAAGCTGTCTGGTATTGCTATTGAAAAGCAAAAGGAAGATGCAACAGCTAGTGCCCTGACTTCATTTCCTCAAGGAACAATTTTGGTGGAGAAAGGTCCGGCTACTCGTATTTGGCAAGCTAGCCAATCTGATTATTACCAGTTACAGGTCGGCGGTCCCTATCAGGCGACTGGGGGGATGGGAGATACTCTTGCTGGAATGATTGCAGGATTTGCAGGCCAATTCCGACAGGCCAGTCTCTACGAATGTGTGACGGTAGCGACCCATCTTCATTCAGCTATTGCCCAAGAACTAGCTCAAGAACAGTATGTGGTTTTGCCAACGGAGATTAGTAATTGTATTCCTAAAGTAATGAAAATTATTTGTCAACAAGAGAGGGTAAGCAAAGATAAACTTGTTTAAAATAGATAGATAAACCCACTTCCTTCTCTTAATTTATGATTCTTGAAATGCGCCTGCTTTAATGCTAAACTAGACGTATCAAAGTTAAGGTCTTGTTTTTGGAACTGGAAAGAGATGAACAAAGCAAATACATAAAAGATAAATTCATTTTTATTCGTTTTATAAAAATAAAATGCATGTTTTCAAAGAAAGATTGATAAAAAATGTAAATTTGATCTTTTTACTTGAATAAAAAGCGATTTCATAGTAGAATAAGAACTGAGAATGATGGAGGTAAATCGGTGGAAAATCTGAAGAAAATGGCAGGTATCAAGGCTGCTGAGTTCGTGAGCGATGGAATGGTCGTTGGACTTGGAACAGGCTCGACTGCCTATTATTTTGTAGAAGAAATCGGTCGTCGTATCAAGGAAGAAGGATTGCAGATTACAGCTGTAACAACTTCTAGTGTGACCACTAAACAGGCAGAAGGCCTTAATATCCCGCTCAAGTCTATTGACCAAGTAGACTTTGTCGATGTGACGGTTGATGGCGCGGATGAAGTGGATAGTCAGTTTAATGGAATTAAAGGCGGTGGTGGTGCCCTTCTCATGGAAAAGGTGGTCGCAACACCATCAAAAGAATACATTTGGGTGGTGGATGAAAGCAAGCTGGTCGAAAAACTAGGTGCTTTTAAATTGCCAGTAGAAGTGGTTCAGTATGGCGCAGAACAAGTCTTTCGTCGTTTTGAGCGAGCTGGCTACAAACCAAGTTTCCGTGAAAAAGACGGCCAACGTTTTGTGACGGATATGCAGAATTTTATCATTGACCTCGCCTTGGATGTCATTGAAAATCCAATTGCTTTTGGACAAGAATTGGACCATGTCGTTGGTGTTGTGGAGCATGGTTTATTCAACCAAATGGTGGATAAGGTAATCGTTGCTGGACGAGATGGAGTTCAGATTTCAACTTCAAAAAAAGGAAAATAGAAGGGGGCATAAGATGTCTAAATTTAATCGTATTCATTTGGTGGTACTGGATTCTGTAGGAATCGGTGCAGCACCAGATGCTAATAACTTTGTCAATGCAGGGGTTCCAGATGGAGCTTCTGACACACTGGGACACATTTCAAAAACAGTTGGTTTGAATGTCCCAAACATGGCTAAAATAGGTCTTGGAAATATTCCTCGTGAAACTCCTCTTAAGACTGTAGCAGCTGAAAGCAATCCAACTGGATATGCAACAAAATTAGAGGAAGTATCTCTTGGTAAGGATACTATGACTGGACACTGGGAAATCATGGGACTCAACATTACTGAGCCTTTCGATACTTTCTGGAACGGATTCCCAGAAGAAATCCTGACAAAAATCGAAGAATTCTCAGGACGCAAGGTTATTCGTGAAGCCAACAAACCTTATTCAGGAACGGCTGTTATCGATGATTTTGGACCACGTCAGATGGAAACTGGAGAGTTGATTATCTATACTTCAGCTGACCCTGTTTTGCAGATTGCTGCCCACGAAGACATTATTCCTTTGGATGAATTGTACCGTATCTGTGAATACGCTCGTTCGATTACCCTTGAGCGTCCTGCCCTTCTTGGTCGCATCATTGCTCGCCCTTATGTAGGTGAACCAGGTAACTTCACTCGTACGGCAAACCGTCGTGACTTGGCTGTATCTCCATTTTCCCCAACTGTTTTGGATAAATTGAATGAGGCTGGTATCGATACTTATGCTGTGGGTAAAATCAACGATATCTTTAACGGTGCTGGTATCAACCATGACATGGGTCACAACAAGTCAAATAGTCATGGAATTGATACACTATTGAAGACTATGGGACTTGCTGAGTTTGAAAAAGGATTCTCATTCACAAACCTAGTTGACTTTGATGCCCTTTACGGCCATCGTCGTAATGCTCACGGTTACCGTGATTGTTTGCATGAGTTTGATGAACGCTTACCTGAAATTATCGCAGCTATGAGAGAGAATGACCTTCTCTTGATTACTGCGGACCATGGAAATGACCCAACGTATGCAGGAACGGATCACACTCGGGAATATATTCCATTGTTGGCCTATAGCCCTGCCTTTAAAGGAAATGGTCTCATTCCAGTAGGACATTTTGCAGATATTTCAGCGACTGTTGCCGATAACTTTGGTGTGGAAACTGCTATGATTGGGGAAAGTTTCTTAGATAAATTGGTATAAGATGACGCGCTATGCTTTGCTGGTGAGAGGTATCAATGTTGGTGGTAAGAATAAGGTCGTCATGGCGGAGCTTCGTCAAGAATTGACAAACTTGGGACTGGAAAAGGTTGAGAGCTACATCAATAGTGGCAATATTTTCTTTACTTCGATAGATTCCAAAGCCCAATTGGTTGAAAAGCTAGAGACTTTCTTTGCAGTCCATTATCCATTTATTCAGAGCTTTTCTTTACTGAGTCTAGAGGACTTTGAGGCGGAACTTGAAAATCTACCAGCTTGGTGGAACAGAGACTTGGCACGAAAAGATTTTCTCTTTTACACTGAGGGTTTGGATGTGGACCAAGTCATCGCGACAGTTGAAAGTTTAGAGCTGAAAGATGAAGTGCTTTATTTTGGAAAACTTGGGATTTTCTGGGGAAATTTTCTGAAGAAACCTACTCTAAAACTGCCTATCACAAGGATCTGCTCAAGATGCCTTTCTATCGCCACATTACCATTCGCAATGCTAAAACTTTTGAAAAAATCGGTCAAATGCTAAAAAAATAATAAAGGAGACACACAATGACATTTTTAAACAAAATCCATGAAACAGCTGCTTTCCTGAAAGACAAGGGAATTCAAGCGCCTGAGTTCGGTCTAATCCTTGGATCAGGACTGGGAGAACTGGCAGAAGAAATCGAAAATCCAGTTGCAGTAGACTATGCTGAGATTCCAAACTGGGGCCGCTCTACAGTAGTCGGTCACGCTGGTAAATTAGTATATGGTGACCTTGCAGGTCGCAAGGTCTTGGCTCTTCAAGGTCGTTTCCATTTTTACGAAGGAAATCCTCTGGAGGTCGTGACTTTCCCAGTACGTGTCATGAAAGTTCTTGGATGTGAAGGTGTCATTGTAACCAATGCAGCTGGTGGTATTGGATATGGTCCTGGTACTTTGATGGCTATCTCAGACCATATCAACATGACGGGGCAAAATCCATTGATGGGTGAAAACTTGGATGACTTTGGTCCACGTTTCCCAGATATGTCTAAGGCCTACACTCCAGAATACCGTGCTACTGCCCATGAAGTTGCTAAAAAACTTGATATCAAGCTTGATGAAGGTGTCTATATCGGTGTTACTGGTCCAACTTATGAAACACCAGCAGAAATCCGTGCCTATAAGACACTGGGAGCAGATGCAGTTGGTATGTCTACGGTTCCTGAAGTTATCGTGGCAGCCCACTCTGGCTTGAAAGTTCTGGGAATTTCATGTATCACTAACTTTGCGGCTGGTTTCCAAGAAGAACTCAATCACGAAGAAGTTGTAGAAGTGACTGAAGGTGTCAAAGGTGATTTCAAAGGTTTGCTTAAAGCGATTCTTGCAGAATTGTAAGAAAAAAGATTTAAAAGGGGGAATACCTCTACCTTTTCATGATTGACTGGCTATTCGGAACAAAGAAGAAACATAGGTAGACTATGGGTTTCTTCCTACTCTTGTAACTGAAAGAGTCTGATAGTTAGCATTGTGAAAGACAAGAATCTAGGATGCTGGAATTAGCTTCCTAGCCAAGCAGACTAGTATGATAAGAAGAGATAAGAATGAATTTATACTCAATGAAAATCAAAGAGCAAACTAGGAAGTTAGCCGCAGGTTGCTCAA
>NZ_VMMT01000015.1:0-12043 GCF_013277355.1 Streptococcus sp. 1343 | reverse complement strand
GTAGCAGGTGCCCACCGAGAACTTACACCTCAGATGCACGACATGCCCGTCGTACCAAAAAATACTTTGATCCACAATGGAATCAAAGCATTTTAAAAATCTCCCCATACATAAGCGCAGAAGCTGCGGTTCCTCTGTACTTGGATTCTTCTCTTTTAATAAAGCGAGCCAAGTTGAGCAACTCAGGTGCCGGATGTTTGGGATTCTTGAGCAATTCACGATTGACCAGTCCTGAGAGACGGACTGCCAGCAATTGCTCATTTGTAGTAGACAGTTTTTTAGCAGTCTCTAGGAGAGCAGCAACTAAATCTTCACTCAAATCATGTCGAGCATGATTGTAAAGATCTTTTATAAGGCTTTCTAGGTTTGGTTCTACCATCCCTACCACCTCCCTTATGGTTTAATAATTTTTAATCAAATCAACCGTTGAACGATCCAATTTTTTCACCAAGGCTTGCAAGAAAGCTTGCGCTTCTAAGAAGTCATCCATAGCGTAGAGGGTTTGATGAGAATGGATATAACGAGCGCAAACACCGATTGTTGTAGATGGGACACCACCATTTTTCAGATGAGCTGCGCCAGCGTCTGTTCCGCCTTTACCACAGTAGTATTGGTACTTGATACCCGCTTCTTCAGCCGTTGTCAAAAGGAAATCTTTCATACCTGGGAGAAGCAAGTGACCTGGGTCGTAGAAACGAATCAAGGTTCCATCTCCAATCTTGCCTTGACCACCATAAACATCACCAGCAGGTGAGCAGTCAACTGCTAGGAAAACTTCTGGGTCAAACTTAGTTGTGGAAGTATGAGCACCACGAAGACCAACTTCTTCTTGGACGTTAGAACCCAGATAGAGTTCATTTCCGAGTTTTTGGCCTGAAAGAGCTTCCGCCAACTCGCTAACCATAAGAACACCGTAGCGATTGTCCCAAGCTTTTGAGATGATATTTTTTTCATTGGCTGTCAAGATTGCAGAGCTATCTGGTACGATGGTGTCTCCAGGACGGATGCCAAAACTTTCTGCCTCAGCCTTGTCCGCAAAACCGCCATCAAAGACGATATCTGCAATAGCTGGCATAGTTGGTCCACCCTTTCCACGAGTCAAATGTGGAGGGACAGAACCCGAAATCACAGGAATTTCACGACCGTCACGAGTCAAGAGTTTGAAACGTTGGCTGCTAACCACCATAGGATTCCAACCACCGATTTCTACCACACGGAAGGTACCATCTGGCTTGATTTCGCTGACCATAAAACCAACTTCATCCATGTGAGAAGCGACCAAGACGCGCGGTGCATCTGCAGCTTCTGAATGTTTAATTCCGAAAATACCACCCAAGCCATCTGTCACCACTTCATCCACGTGCGGTGTCAACTTTTCACGAAGATAAGCACGGACAGGTGCTTCATGACCTGAGATAGCAGCAAGTTCTGTTACTTCTTTGATTTTTGAAAATAATGTTGTCATTTCAGTTCCTTCTTTCTTTCATCCATTTTACCACTTTTTAGAGGAGAAGGATAGTGGGAAGGTGGATAGTTTCTTACTCAGTTTTCCTATAAAAAAGAGAGACAGATATTCTTTCAGGAATTTTTCTTTCTTTTTTACATTAAATTGTCAGAAATTTTATTGACAGATTAGAAAAAACATGTTACAGTAATATCCGCAGGTATCTTTCGATACCAAATCTACATGAAAGGACGGGGTATGAAACTTTCTCATTATTTAATTGGCTTACTTCTGCTCCTAGTCTTTCTCTCTATTAGCATTGGAACCAGTGATTTTTCATGGGGAAAACTCTTTGCTTTCGACCAGCAGACCTGGCTACTATTTCAGGAGTCCCGTCTTCCAAGAACCATCAGTATTCTCCTTGCGGCCTCTAGTATGAGTATGGCAGGCCTTCTCATGCAGACCATCACTCAAAATCAGTTTGCTGCTCCGAGTACAGTTGGAACCACTGAAGCCGCCAAACTGGGAATGGTATTGAGCCTCTTTATCTTTCCGTCTGCGAGTCTAACCCAAAAGATGCTCTTCGCTTTTGTTTCATCCATCATATTTACCCTCTTCTTCCTAGCCTTTATGACCATTTTTACTGTAAAGGAAAGGTGGATGTTGCCTCTGATTGGAATCATCTATAGTGGGATTATCGACTCAGTCACAGAAGTTATCGCCTATCGTTTCAATCTGGTTCAGAGTATGACTGCTTGGACCCAAGGATCCTTCTCCATGATTCAGACCCATCAGTATGAGTGGCTCTTCTTAGGCCTCATTATCCTGATAGCCGTTTGGAAATTATCCCAAACTTTTACCATCATGAATCTAGGAAAAGAAACCAGTGAAAGTTTGGGGATTTCTTACTCCCTACTTGAAAAACTAGCTCTCTTTCTGATTGCATTAACGACAAGCGTCACCATGATTACCGTGGGTGCCTTACCATTTCTTGGAGTTATTGTTCCCAATCTTATTCGCAAGCGTTATGGAGATAATCTGAGTCAAACCAAACTCATGGTCGCACTGGTTGGTGCCAATCTAGTTCTGGCTTGCGATATCCTATCCCGAGTTCTGATCAGACCCTATGAGTTGTCTGTCAGTCTCTTGCTAGGAATCATTGGTAGCCTCGTCTTTATCCTACTTCTCTGGAGAGGGGGACGAAAAGATGCAGACTAAAAGCAAACATACCAAGCTCTTCTGGATTCTCATTATTCTTGCCATCGGAGCTTGTCTTCTCTACTTTTGGCCCATCACTCACTTGTCAGCCTTTACTTGGAAGTTGCGTTCCCAAAAGATCATCGTTTATCTCTTGGTAGCCATCGCGACTGGGATTTCGACCATTAGTTTTCAAACCCTGACGGAAAATCGATTCCTGACGCCTAGTATTTTAGGAATCGAATCCTTCTACGTCCTACTACAAACCCTACTACTGGTTTTTGAAAGTAAGTTTCTTCAACTCGGGAAGTCTCCCATTTTAGAATTCCTAGTCTTACTTCTACTTCAATCCCTCTTCTTTCTCGCCTTGCAAGGCTACTTGAAGACACTGATGAAGCAAGACCTTGTCTTCATTCTGTTGATCTGTCTAGCCCTCGGAAGTCTCTTTCGAAATATCAGTACCTTCCTTCAGGTCCTGATGGATCCAAACGAATACGATAAACTGCAGAATAGTCTCTTTGCCTCCTTTCAACATCTCAACACTTCCATCCTAGCCATTGGTTCTCTGATTATCCTTGCTTTGACAATCTTTTTCTTTCAAAAAGCAGTCATTCTGGATGTCTTGCACCTGCAAAGAGAAACAGCTCAGGTATTGGGACTCGATGTTGAAAAAGAACAGAAAGAACTCCTCTGGGGTATCGTACTTTTGACCTCAACAGCAACTGCCCTGGTAGGACCTATGGCCTTCTTCGGCTTTATGCTAGCCAACCTCACTTACCTAATTGTCAAAGACTATCGGCACAAGTTGCTCTTTATCGTGGCCATTCTGGTCGGATTTATCAGTTTGACCTTGGGGCAGGCCTTGATTGAACGAGTCTTTGCGCTGGAAATTCGCATCAGTATGATCATCGAGAGTGTGGGTGGCTTCTTATTCTTTATCTTACTTTATAGGAGGGCGCGTCGGTGAAACTGGAAAACATTGACAAATCCATTCAAAAACAGGATATTTTGCAAGGCATTTCGCTTGAAGTCAGTCCTCAGAAACTGACAGCCTTCATTGGTCCAAATGGTGCTGGAAAATCGACTCTCCTCTCCATCATGAGCAGACTGACCAAGAAAGATCAGGGAATTCTCAGTATCAAAGGCCGTGAAATCGAGAGTTGGAATTCGCAAGAACTGGCTCAAGAACTGACTATCCTAAAGCAGAAAATCAATTACCAAGCCAAATTGACGGTGGAAGAACTGGTCAGTTTTGGACGTTTTCCCTACAGCCGAGGACGCCTGAGAGAAGAAGACTGGGGAAAAATCCGAGAAACTCTGGACTATCTGGAACTGACAGACTTAAAAGACCGCTACATCGATAGCCTGTCTGGGGGACAACTCCAGCGCGTCTTTATCGCTATGGTACTGGCCCAGGATACGGACTTTATCTTACTAGACGAACCGCTCAACAATCTCGATATCAAGCAAAGCGTCAGCATGATGCAGATTCTCAAGCGACTGGTGGAGGAACTCGGCAAGACCATTATCATCGTCCTCCACGATATTAACATGGCCAGCCAGTATGCGGATGAAATTATCGCCTTCAAGGACGGTCAAGTCTTTAGCAAGGGAAGAACCAATCAAATCATGCAGGCTGACCTGCTCAGTCAACTCTATGAGATTCCTATCACGCTAGCTGATATCAATGGCAAAAAGATCTGTATCTATAGCTAGTAACATAGAAGCTCAAGTTAGAGAACCTTCGGTCTCTTAGTCAATAAGACCAAGAGACTCCCTAAATCGTTATCACATTTTAAAAAGGAGAAATCATGAAAACATCCCTTAAACTTTATTTCACTGCCCTAGTGGCCAGCTTCTTGCTTCTACTTGGTGCATGCAGTACAAATACAAACTCAAGCACTAGTCAGTCGGAAACAAGCAACTCTGCTCCAACAGAGATAACCATTAAAAGTTCACTAGACGAAGTCAAACTTTCCAAAGTTCCTGAAAAGATTGTGACCTTTGACCTCGGCGCTGCGGATACTATTCGTGCTCTAGGATTTGAAAAAAATATCGTTGGAATGCCTACAAAAACAGTACCAACCTATCTCAAAGACCTAGCTGGAAAAGTTAAAAATGTTGGTTCTATGAGAGAACCTGATTTAGAAGCTATCGCCGCCCTTGAGCCTGATTTGATTATTGCTTCCCTACGTACACAAAAATTCGTAGACAAATTCAAAGAAATCGCCCCAACAGTTCTCTTCCAAGCAAGCAAGGACGACTACTGGACTTCTACCAAGACTAATATCGAATCCCTAGCAAGCGCCTTTGGTGAAACTAGTACACAGAAAGCCAAGGAAGAATTGGACAAGCTAGACAAGAGCATCCAAGAAGTCGCTACTAAAAATGAAAGCTCTGACAAAAAAGCCCTTGCCATCCTCCTCAATGAAGGAAAAATGGCTGCCTTTGGTGCCCAATCTCGTTTCTCTTTCTTGTACCAAACCTTAAAATTCAAGCCAACTGATACTCAATTTGAAGATTCTCGCCACGGACAAGAAGTCAGCTTTGAAAGTGTCAAAGAAATCAATCCTGACATCCTCTTTGTCATCAACCGTACTCTTGCCATCGGTGGGGACAACTCTAGCAACGACGGTGTCCTAGAAAATGCCCTTATCGCTGAAACACCTGCCGCTAAAAATGGTAAGATTATCCAACTAACACCAGACCTCTGGTATCTAAGTGGAGGAGGTCTTGAATCAACAAAACTCATGATTGAAGACACACAAAAAGCCTTGAAATAAGCTGATTTAAACTCAATTTAAGTAAAATTTTGACATGATAAAACACATCCTATCAAGTAGTTCATGAAAACCTGATAGGATGCGTTTTTATCATTTTGAAATCTGTTTGCCCAGCCTCTTATTTTTCTTCTTGATTCCGTTTAAGGGAAAAGTGATCTGGGACGGGGTCCTTACCTGTTTTCGACCAGTGATGACAACGTAAAATCCGAGTCAAGCCCATCAAGACACCCTTGAAGCCATGTTTTTCAATAGCCTGAATCATGTAGTTGGAACAAGTCGGCTCAAAGCGACAAGAGGGTGGAAAGGCTGGCGAGATAAAACGTTGGTAAAAGCGCACAGGCGCTATTAAAATTCGTTTCATTATTTCTTGCTTACAGCCATGGTGTGTAGTTGGCTGATTTCTTTTTTGTTAAGACGACGGGATTCTCCTGGACGGAGTCCTGTCAAGTCTAGGTGTCCGAAACGAGTCCGAGACAACTTGTCTACTTGGAGACCAACAGCTTCAAACATCTTTTTAACCTGATGGTTACGCCCTTCATGGATGGTCAACTGCACCACAGAGCGATTTTTGACTGGGTCCACTTTGAGAATTTCATAAACAGCTGGCTTGGTTTTCTTACCATCAATCTCAAGACCACGGGTCAAGGGGCGGAGATTGTCCTTATTGGCCACACCTTTAACACGCGCGACATAAACCTTGTCAATCTCATTACGAGGGTGAATCATCTCGTCTGTAAAGTCCCCATCATTGGTCAAAATCAAGACACCTGATGTATCCCAGTCCAAACGACCCACAGGGTAAATGCGCTCTTTGACATTGGGCAAGAGGTCGACAACCGTCTTGCGACCCTTGTCATCTGTTACACTGGAAATCACACCGCGTGGTTTGTTAAGCAGATAATAGACCTTTTCTTCGTTGTAGATAGGTTGACCTTCAACTTCGACCTTGTCGCCTGACTTGATAGTGGTTGCTAGTTCACGCACCACTTGGCCGTTAACCGTCACCAAACCTTGCTTGATCAGCTCTTCTGCTTTTCTCCTACTGGCCACACCTGCGTGGGCAATATACTTATTGATTCTCATCTTCTTCTATCCTTTCACCAAATAATTGGCTTTCTTGGGCTTGAATCTCAAGCTCATCAATCACTGGTAATTCTTCTAAATGGTTTATCCCCATGTAATCTAGGAAATAATCCGTAGTCACATAGAGGTTGGGGCGCCCCAATACTTCCTTTTTCCCGTCTTCCTTTATCAGGTCAAAAGCTTGCAACTTTGCCAAGGCTCCACTCGAGTTAACCCCACGGATGGCATCAATTTCTATCCGCGTAATCGGCTGTTTGTAGGCAATAATGGACAAGGTCTCAAGGGCAGCCCGAGACAAGCTCTGGTTGATAGGCGCCTTAGAGTATTCCTTCAAAATCTCTGCAAATTGAGGCTTGGTCACCAATCTATAAGCACCACTTGTCTCAATCAAAGCCAAACTGGAATCTGGGTCCTTTTCATACTTCTGGGCTAATTTTCCTAAACTCTGCTGGATGCCTGTCGGTGGCAGAGAGAGGAGTTCAGCTAACTGGCGGACCCGAATCCCATCTTCACCCGCTACAAACAAGAGCGCTTCTATTTTTGCTAAAGTACTCATCTTTCCTCTCTATCAAGTCTAGCTTTGAGGCACTTGACTTTCTTCCTTCTTTTCCATGAGATAGATATCTCCGAAACTCTCCTCTTGCACGAGGATCAGCTCCTGGGTTTTGATTAACTCTAGGGTTGCCAAAAAGAGGGTGATGACCTCTTGGACATTCTGGGCTTCCTTGAACAAATCCTGCAAGCGCAATTGATCTCGTCCAATCAAGGATTCTTTCACAATAATCATCATGTCCTCAATCTTATACTCATCCCGCAAGATAGTCGTGTGATTTTGTGCAAACTCCTCTTTTTTCTTGGCTAGGATATTTGAAAAAGCCAAAAAGAGGTCAATGGTCGTCTTGTCATGCACAAGCTCCGCATCTTCGTAAATCAACTCTGTCGGCGCTTTGGAATAGTGCTGGGCCCGTTCTTGGTGCTTGGCTTCCAAGTGCTCCCCCAAAAGCTTGAACTTGCGGTATTCTTCGATTTGAGAGAGAAGATCCTGCTCTAGGTCATCTTCCAAATCTGTCACTTCCGCTACCTTTGGAAGGAGTTTACGACTCTTAATCAGCATGAGCTGGCTGGCCATGACCATGTACTCGCCCGTCACTTCCAGACGCATGGCCTGCAGAGTTGAGACATAGGCTAGATACTGTTCAATGACTTCCGTAATGGGCACATCGTAGATATCCATCTGATACTTAGAAACCAGGTGCAAGAGCAAGTCCAGGGGCCCTTCAAAATCCTTTAATTTAATATCCATTATCTATACTTTTCTAAGGTCAGGACTGTTTTTAATCCTAATTTTTTTGCAATTTCGTACAAATCGACCTTGTTTTCAATTTGTCGTAGAATGAACTGTTCCCGCAAGGCTTGGGCTGATAGTGCTGGAAAACCTTTCTCCTTGACAAAAGCTTCTAGCTGACGAAAGGCCCACTGACGAGAATAGGCTTTCCCTGCCCTTTCAAAAAGATAGGTCTGGCCCATCAAGGGTTCCAACTCTGAAAGCAAGGTTGTGGGAATGGTGACAATCCTCTGTTGGGAATCCTTCTTGATTCGCAACACCTGAAAATCCAGATTGATATCCGCAACCTTTAGAGCTAAAATCTCACTGGGCAAGAGCCCTATTTCCAAGATTAGGAGAGCCAGTAAGCGGCCCTCTGGATAGTCGCTTTCCTGCCAAAAAGAGTCTAGGTCTAACAGTTCTGACTTCTCGGTCTTCTTTTCAGCTTGTTTAGCTAATTCCAAACGGTAAAAGCTGTCCACTTCTCCTTTTTGATAGAGAAAGTAGAGAAATTGATTACAGGCCGAAATCTTTCGCTTCTGAGCGCTGATTTTTAGATTGGCTAGCTGGGCTTGGTAAATCTTGAGACTAGTATCAGAAACCCGCTCGCCTACTATGTCTAAAAATTGCTCCAAATCATACTTATAGGACTGCTTGGAATTGGCAGATAAGCCCTGCTTTTCTTCTAAAAAGGCTGAAATCCTATCTCTCATTTGCATCGAATCTCATATTCCTTACTAAAGTCATGCAAGAGGGCATTGACTGCTTTGAGGATAGACTTGCGCGTGATAATCCCTTGGAAAATACCAGACGCATCCACAACCGGCAAGAAGGACTCATCTACCAGCTTGTGCAAGACCTCCGTAATGGTGAAATCAGGCGAAACAACCGCTACGTCCGTTTGGGTCATATGAACGATATCCGTATCCGCCATGATTTCTTGGCTCAAGTCATGCTCCATCTGATAAGCCATAATATCTCTGAGCCCAATCGTCCCAACAAACTGTTTTTCATCTGTCACAACAGGAACACGGGTATAGGTCATCTGACTGAGCAAGAGGGTCGCATGATCCGCATTGTGGGTATCAATCAACACGGCTAGATTTTCAGCAGGAGTCAAAAAAGTTTCCTCCTGCCCCAACAAGAAAGTCTCAAACTCCTTGGCAATCATCGGCTAAACTCCTTGGACAAGCCTGGATACACCTCATGGTTTCGTGTCAAAAAGTCCACTTTGAAGTAACTATCATCAATCTCCACACGAGCATAGAGACATTCTCTGATGGTTCCACGTGGTTGACTGATGGAACCTGGATTTAGAAAGAGGGTCTTGCCTTCCATCCAAGCACTTGGCACATGCAAGTGACCATAGAGGCAGATATCGGCCTCTTCTTCCTGAGCCCAGTAGTCCAACTTTTGAAAGTTGAAATTGATGTCAAACAAGTGACCATGGGTTTGGATAATCTTGGTCGAACCAAGCTCAGTCACCAAACGTTCTGGGTAACCTGCATAGAAGTCCATATTCCCTTTAACAACACGGATGCCTTCCCAAAGGGGAGAATCAGGACGCAGTTCAGAATCGCCGTTATGAAAAACGGCATCAACTTTGCCCACATAGCGATCACGGATTTCTTCCACAATCAAGCTATCGCCATGAGAATCGCTCATTACAATGATGGTTTGCTTTGCCATGATGGAAATACCTCCAAAAGTTTCTTAACGGCTAAGGCACGGTGAGATTGACTATTTTTTTCTTCGAGGGTTAATTCAGCTGAGGACTTGCCTGTCTCTCCTACAAGGAAGAGAGGATCGTAACCAAAGCCATTTTCACCCTTGGGTTCAAAGTTAATATAGCCTGACCAGTCTGCTTCAACAACCAAGCTTTCCTTGTTGGGACTGGCTACGACTAGGGTTGTATGGAATTGAGCCGAGCGGTCCTTGAGTTCAAAGACCATGGCCAATTCGTGCAAGAGCTTGGCATTGTTTTCACGGTCAGTAGCTCCCATTCCTGCGAAACGAGCTGACCAGACACCTGGCAAGCCACCAAGGACATCGACTTTGAGACCTGAGTCATCTGCCAAAACCATCTTGCCCGTTAATTGAGAAATGGTTTCTGCCTTGAGGCGGGCATTTTCTTCAAAGGTCATGCCTGTTTCAGCTACTTCAGGCAAGTCAGGGTAGTCATTGAGATTTTCCACATCGTAGCCTAGCTTGTCAAAGATAGCTCGGAATTCCTTGGTCTTGCCCTCGTTACGAGTCGCAATCAATAAGGTTTCTCTGACCTTGTTTGTCTCAAAAAAATCTTGAACATTGACCCCTTCTTTAGGCAATTCTACATACAAGAGTTGCCCATTTTCAACCAAGAGCAGGGCCCCATGACGTTGAATAACTTCCAAGTTTCGTCCCATTTCTTGATTAAGCATGTCTACCACAAAGGAGAACAAACGGTAGGTAGAACCATAGCGTAAAACAGTAACTGAAAGCGGGAAACCATACTCTTCATCTCCAAATATTTTGGAGAATTCAAACAGAGGAAAATCTGTCTTATAGTCGCTCAAACTGTTAACGCCACCAAAAATACTATAAGACCCAACATACCAGTCCTGGTCATCCTTATATTCATAAATTTTATTTGTCATAATTCTACATGCTCCACATGAATCTCTTTTTCCAGCCATTCTTCACCAATTTGTGCAAAACTTTGGCTACTGGCTGTTGTGTAAAAACGGTGATGGAGTGGTCCAGCATCGCGACCACGATTGATTTCAAAATAATTAAGTAAGACTGAGATGTCCCGTACGCACTCTGCCCCACTATCGATGAGCTGAACCTTTGGCCCCATGACATTTTGAATAATGGGTCTGAGGAGCGGATAATGGGTACAGCCCAAAATCAGGCTATCCACCTTTCCAACCAAGGGACGCAGGGTTTCATAGACCACTTTCTTGGTAACACTGGTTGACAGGGCACCTGACTCCACTAAAGGGGCAAACTTGGGACAGGCCAAACTCTCCACCTGTAAGTCTGGAGCCAGATCATGGATTTTCTGACGGTAGATGTCTGATTGTACCGTCATGGGCGTTCCAATCACTCCGATTTTCCCATCTTGGCTGGACTTGATGGCTGCTGAAGCTCCTGGCAAAATCACACCTAGGACGGGAATATCTAGTTGAGCCTTGATTTCTTCCCAGACGACCGCAGTCGCAGTATTACAAGCAATGACAATCATTTTGACATCCTTGGTCAAAAGAAAGTTGACCAACTGCCAAGTATATTCCCGAATTTGCTCAGCAGGACGGGGACCATAGGGCGCCCGTGCCGAATCTCCAATATAGACGATTTCTTCATGGGGAAGTTGGCGCATGAGCTCGCTCACAACGGTCAAGCCCCCGACACCCGAATCCAAAAAACCAATTGGTCGATTATCCATACAGTCTTCTTTCTAGTCTTTTTTCTGATTGATAGTTCATTATGATTATTGATCCTTATGAACAGAATGATAGCCTAATCAACAACTATCTCTCTTAATCATAATCAAATATCAATAGAATGCAAGGAAAAAGTCTCACCCCTAAACCATAGCCAACATAGTGAGAAGTCTGGAACTTTCATCCCAGACTTTTCCTTATTTATTTTTTCTTTTTATTGTTAGCAAGGGCTGCCTTTTGTTGGCGGATGATTTGGTGGTAAACTTGTTGTACCTTAGCCTCGCTTGGTTTTTGACCATTTGCACTCAAAAGAGTACGAACTGCTTCAGCATTCAAACGTGGGTTGTCAGCAAATTCCTTTTCAATTTGCTTACGAACCAAGTACATTCCTCCCAGAGCTCCTCCTAGAAAAGCTAGCACAATCAATACAATTGCTAAAAGTAAATCCATCATATTTCTCCTGTTTCTTTTTGAGTCTCTTTCATTATACCACAAACTAGCCACCCTGACTAGTTTGTTTTACGCTTTCAGGGATGGAATGTAATTCGAATGTGAGAATGTCTTTAGTAAATCGAACGTGAAAATGTCCCATTTGATAAAATAGTCGTATGAAAAGTATCCAACTGAATATGAATGAAACGAAAAAATATCTTGTGATAAAAGCTATAGACCAAGGAAAGAAAACAAAGAAACGACCCTGTGTCGAACTGAATCTTTCTGAAAGACAAATCAATCGTCTGCTACTAGCCTATCGACAGAAAGGAAAAGAAGCCTTCAGACACGGAAA
>NZ_VMMT01000014.1:0-9680 GCF_013277355.1 Streptococcus sp. 1343 | reverse complement strand
ATATGGAAGTCGCTTAGCTTTATTCCGCCATAGCTCAGTTGGTAGTAGCGCATGACTGTTAATCATGATGTCGTAGGTTCGAGTCCTACTGGCGGAGTAGTTAATTAAAAGAGGTTAGGTCCTCTTTTTTTGTTATTTAATTTATAATCTATTTTGTGTTATTTGGTGAGATACATTTTTCTTAGAGATAGAGGAATATTAGACGGTTTTTGAAGGTTACATTTCTGAATCAGACTTACACAATCAGGACAAAGTGATGATTTTCTTTAGTGTATCCCTATTAACAATATCCATAATTTGGAGATTAGGTTTTTTAATAGCAAGCAGTTTTGTGATAAATGTAATTGTTCTATATGATTCTTTTTATAGATTATATTGAAATTTTTTATAGCTAAATTCTCAAACTAAGTTCCACTGGTTTTAATAATACTTGATTTTATTGATTTTGTAGTCGAGTAGACCTCATTTTTAACTCAAACGTCTTACACTTAATTCCACCATAAAAATTCGTTTTAGACTAACTTCCACTTCGGCCAGTTAAGAGCATTTAATCAAAAGTTTTAAGTCGGTCTTTTTAGGTATTTAATCGTTTGACATTTAGGTAGTAAATTTGTTCCTATTCTGTCAACTTTTCCTTTTTGTTATTTTGTTGAGATTGGTATTTTAACAATTCAGGAATTGATAGTGAATGTGTAAAATTTTTTGTTAGAATAAGCTTATAAAAAGTAAAGGGGTATAGTCTTATGTTACAAAAGATTTATGAGCAGATGACGGATTTTTATAGAAATATTGAAGAAGAGTATGGTACGTTCTTCGGAGATTATTTTGACTGGGAACATTTTCATTTTAAATTTTTGATTTATTATCTTTTCCGATATAGCATTGGGAGCCATCGGGATTTTATCGTTTACCATTATCGTGTTGCTTATCGTTTGTATCTTGAAAAATTGATAATGAATCGGGGATTTATTTCGTGTTGAGATGTTTTGAGTAAATTTCCGAACAAATTCACTTTTTTTATGGAAAGATAATAATAAATAGCTAGTTATTTTTATAAATCATTTTTTAATAGTTGGAAATAGCAAATCTTTCTATTGTTTCTTCTTGATAAAAAGGCGATTTTTTCTTATAATAAATTGTAAGATATAATTGCAGGTGAGAGTCCTGCCATGTATGTGAGAAAGGAAGAGCCTGAGGGCTCAGACAAGATTATGACTTCAGTTGTTGTTGTAGGTACCCAATGGGGTGATGAAGGTAAAGGGAAGATTACAGACTTCCTTTCAGCTAATGCAGAAGTGATTGCACGTTACCAAGGTGGTGATAATGCAGGTCACACGATTGTGATTGATGGTAAGAAATTTAAGTTGCACTTGATTCCATCTGGAATTTTCTTCCCTGAAAAGATCTCTGTTATTGGGAATGGTATGGTTGTAAATCCTAAATCTCTTGTGAAAGAGTTGAGCTATCTTCATGAGGAAGGTGTTACAACTGATAACTTGCGTATTTCTGATCGCGCGCATGTCATTTTGCCTTATCATATCGAGTTGGATCGCTTGCAAGAAGAAGCTAAGGGCGACAATAAGATTGGGACTACAATTAAGGGAATTGGTCCAGCTTATATGGACAAGGCTGCTCGTGTTGGGATTCGTATCGCAGATCTTTTGGATAAAGATATTTTCCGTGAGCGTTTAGAACGTAACCTTGCTGAAAAGAATCGTCTTTTTGAAAAATTGTATGACAGTAAAGCGATTGCTTTTGATGATATTTTTGAAGAGTATTACGAATATGGTCAACAAATTAAGAAATATGTGACAGACACGTCTGTAATCTTGAACGATGCGCTTGATAATGGTAAGCGTGTGCTTTTTGAAGGTGCACAAGGTGTTATGCTAGATATCGACCAAGGTACCTATCCATTTGTTACGTCATCAAACCCTGTGGCTGGTGGTGTTACGATTGGTTCAGGTGTTGGTCCAAGTAAGATTGACAAGGTTGTAGGTGTATGTAAGGCTTATACGAGTCGTGTAGGAGACGGTCCTTTCCCAACTGAGTTGTTTGATGAAGTGGGAGAACGTATCCGTGAAGTGGGTCATGAATATGGTACAACAACTGGTCGTCCACGTCGTGTAGGTTGGTTTGACTCAGTTGTGATGCGTCATAGCCGTCGTGTTTCTGGTATTACTAATCTTTCATTGAACTCTATCGATGTTTTGAGTGGTTTAGATACAGTGAAAATCTGTGTGGCCTATGATCTTGACGGCCAACGTATTGACTACTATCCAGCTAGTCTTGAGCAATTGAAGCGTTGCAAGCCTATCTATGAAGAGTTGCCAGGTTGGTCAGAAGATATTACTGGAGTTCGTAATTTGGAAGATCTTCCTGAGAATGCGCGTAACTACGTTCGTCGTGTGAGTGAATTGGTTGGCGTTCGTATTTCTACTTTCTCAGTAGGTCCTGGTCGTGAACAAACAAATATTTTAGAAAGTGTTTGGTCCTAAGAGATTTTTAAGATTTGTTTAAGATAGGTCGGGTATACTATAGACAGTTACAAGAAGACCTCCTAACTTGTTGTAACAAATATCCTAAACTTTTCTTTTTCATAATAATCTCCCTATAAAGTCACCGCATTCGGTGGCTTTTTTTGTCTTGGGATTCATGATATAATAATAAAATCGATAAGTAAGAAAAGGGAAATTGATGAATTATAAAGTTGAAGAAAAAGAAGTCTTTATGAGAGAGGCCTTGAGAGAGGCTGAGATTGCTCTTGAACACGATGAAATTCCAATTGGTTGTGTGATTGTCAAGGACGGAGAAATCATTGGTCGCGGGCATAATGCGCGTGAAGAGTTGCAACGAGCGGTTATGCATGCGGAGATTATGGCCATAGAGAATGCGAACCTGAGTGAGGAGAGTTGGCGCTTGCTGGATTGCACGCTTTTTGTGACCATTGAGCCCTGTGTCATGTGTAGTGGGGCGATTGGCCTCGCCCGTATTCCAAACGTGGTCTATGGGGCTAAAAACAAGAAATTTGGCGCTGCTGGGAGTTTGTACGATATCTTGACAGATGAGCGTCTCAATCATCGTGTGGAGGTTGAAACGGGAATTTTGGAAGATGAATGCTCAGCTATTATGCAGGACTTTTTTAGAAATAGACGGAAAAAATAATTTTGCTTTTAAAATGAATAGGAATGTGATATAATAAATAGTGGAGCAACAGTTCTGCGTGAAGCGGGTCAGGGGAGGAATCCAGCAGCCCTAAGCGATTTGAATTGTGTGCTCTTTTTTTCGTGCTTTTTCCGAATAAATAAGATAGAATAATCTAGAATAGATGATAATAGAAAAGAGAAGATGATGAAAATTCGTGGTTTTGAATTGGTTTCTAGTTTTACAGATGAAAATTTATTGCCCAAGCGTGAGACAGCGCATGCGGCTGGTTACGACTTAAAGGTTGCTGTGCGTACAGTTATCGCTCCAGGAGAGATTGTATTAGTTCCGACAGGGGTTAAGGCTTATATGCAACCGACTGAGGTTCTCTACCTCTATGATCGTTCTTCAAACCCTCGTAAGAAGGGTTTGGTTTTAATTAACTCGGTTGGGGTCATTGATGGGGATTATTATGGAAATCCTGGGAATGAAGGGCATATTTTTGCTCAGATGAAGAATATCACAGACCAAGAGGTTGTTCTTGAAGTTGGAGAACGTGTTGTCCAGGCTATCTTTGCTCCTTTCTTAATTGCAGATGGAGATGCGGCTGATGGCGTTCGAACTGGTGGATTTGGATCGACTGGGCACTAGAATGAAGATTATCTTTGTACGTCATGGGGAGCCAGATTATCGTGAGTTAGAGGAGCGTTCTTATACGGGATTTGGGATAGATTTGGCGCCCTTGTCTGAGAAGGGACGGCAACAAGCCCAGAAACTGAGCAAAAATACCTTGCTTCCTTCAGCTGAAATAATCATATCTTCTGCAGTCACAAGAGCTTTAGAAACGGCTTCGTATGTGGTCTGTGCTACGGGTCTTCCTTTAAGAGTAGAGCCTTTATTACATGAATGGCAGGTCTATAAAACAGGAATAGAAAACTTTGAAACAGCTAGAAGACTGTTTTTAGAAAACAAGGGGGAGTTGCTTCCTAATAGTCCTATTCAATATGAGACAGCTACGGAAATGAAGTCTCGGTTTCTAGAATGTATGTCTAAGTATCGAGAACATCAGACTGTGGTAGTTGTTGCTCATCGAATGCTCATGCGCCAGTTTGTGCCAAATGAGAAGATTGATTTTTGCCAAGTGATTGAGTGTGAGTTAGAGATATAGAAAGAGGTTTGTCATCGCAAAGAAAAAAGCGACATTTGTATGTCAAAATTGTGGGTATAATTCCCCTAAATATCTGGGACGTTGCCCCAACTGTGGGTCTTGGTCTTCTTTTGTGGAAGAGGTTGAGGTTGCCGAGGTCAAGAATGCGCGTGTGTCCTTGACAGGTGAGAAAACCAAGCCCATGAAACTAGCTGAGGTGACTTCCATCAATGTCAATCGAACCAAGACGGAGATGGAGGAATTCAACCGTGTGCTTGGAGGCGGAGTGGTACCAGGAAGTCTCGTCCTCATCGGTGGGGATCCTGGGATTGGGAAATCGACTCTTCTCCTACAAGTCTCAACCCAATTGTCTCAAGTGGGAACTGTTCTCTACGTCAGTGGGGAGGAGTCTGCCCAGCAGATTAAGCTACGAGCAGAGCGTTTGGGAGATATTGATAGCGAGTTTTATCTCTATGCAGAGACCAATATGCAGAGCGTTCGAGCTGAGGTGGAGCGTATCCAACCAGATTTTCTCATCATCGACTCCATCCAGACCATTATGTCTCCTGAGATTTCAGGGGTACAGGGATCTGTTTCTCAAGTGCGTGAGGTGACAGCTGAACTTATGCAGCTGGCCAAAACCAATAACATTGCCATCTTTATCGTAGGGCATGTGACCAAGGAAGGAACCTTAGCTGGTCCTCGTATGTTGGAGCATATGGTGGATACGGTGCTTTACTTTGAAGGGGAGCGTCACCATACCTTCCGTATTCTGAGAGCGGTCAAAAACCGTTTTGGTTCCACTAATGAGATTGGGATTTTTGAGATGCAGTCGGGCGGTTTGGTTGAGGTCCTCAATCCGAGTCAAGTTTTCCTAGAAGAGCGTTTGGATGGAGCAACTGGTTCCTCCATCGTTGTGACCATGGAAGGGACGCGTCCTATTCTTGCAGAAGTGCAGGCCTTGGTGACACCGACCATGTTTGGAAATGCCAAGCGTACGACGACAGGACTTGATTTTAACCGTGCTAGCTTGATTATGGCTGTTTTGGAAAAGCGGGCAGGTCTTCTCTTGCAAAATCAGGACGCCTATCTTAAATCTGCTGGCGGTGTCAAATTGGATGAACCTGCCATTGACTTGGCCGTTGCTGTTGCTATTGCTTCGAGCTACAAAGACAAGCCAACTAATCCTCAGGAATGTTTTGTCGGAGAACTAGGCTTGACAGGTGAAATTCGGCGCGTGAATCGTATCGAACAACGCATCAACGAAGCTGCTAAACTGGGCTTTACTAAGATTTATGTACCTAAGAATTCCTTGACAGGAATCACTCTGCCTAAGGAAATTCAGGTCATTGGCGTGACAACGATTCAGGAAGTTTTGAAAAAGGTCTTTGCATAATCCGTGACAAATTCTCTTAAAAATGATAAGATAGGAGAAATATTTGACTATCAAATTTTCAAGGAGGGAATCGTGTCGTATTTTGAACAGTTTATGCAAGCTAATCAGGCTTATGTTGCCTTACATGGGCAGTTAAATCTGCCACTTAAACCCAAAACAAGAGTAGCTATTGTGACCTGTATGGACTCTCGTCTGCACGTTGCGCAAGCTCTGGGCTTGGCACTTGGGGATGCTCATATCTTGCGGAATGCAGGTGGTCGAGTGACTGAAGACATGATTCGTTCGCTAGTTATTTCCCAGCAACAAATGGGGACAAGAGAGATTGTGGTATTGCACCATACAGACTGTGGTGCTCAGACCTTTGAAAATGAACCTTTTCAGGAGTATTTAAAAGAGGAATTAGGTGTAGATGTGTCAGACCAGGACTTCTTGCCCTTCCAAGATATAGAAGAGAGTGTACGCGAGGATATGCAACTGCTTATCGAGTCTCCCCTAATACCAGACGATGTCACTATCTTTGGTGCCATTTACAATGTTGATACAGGAAGTATGACAGTCGTAGAATTATAAATACTTCATTTAGAAAGAAAGTGTATGAAGAAAAGCAGTATTTTATTTATTTTTATTTTATTGCTATGTATTGGTTTACAGTATGAAACCATCTACTATACGGACGGTTCGAGGTCAGGTGCGAAATATGGACTAATGGGAGTTTCTATCTTTCTAGCTCTCTTTTACATGATTCCGGCTCTTTATTTTCTCTTCCGTATTGGGAAAAAATGGGAATTGCCAAAGAAGGTTTTGATTCTGTCTTTATTGGGAGGGATGTTCCTTTCAGGCTGGTTGTCTAGTTTTGCTAATACTTATATCCATGATTTACTGGGGGTTCTTTTCCCAGATAGTACATTTTTAAATGCTTTTGAAAGTGCTATTGTGGCTCCTTTGGTAGAAGAACCCTTGAAATTATTGCCACTTGTTTTTGTTTTGGCTTTGATTCCTGTGCGAAAATTAAAATTTTTGTTTTTACTTGGAATTGCTTCCGGTTTGGGATTCCAAATGATTGAGGATATTGGTTATATTCGTACGGATTTGCCAGAGGGCTTTGACTTTACTATTTCGCGAATTTTAGAGCGTATCATCTCAGGAATTGCCTCTCACTGGACTTTTTCAGATCTAGCTGTAGTAGGTGTTTACTTGCTTTACAGAGCCTATAAAGGGCAGAAGGTTGGCAAGAAACAGGGTCTTATTTTTCTAGGTTTAGCCTTGGGAACTCACTTCTTGTTTAACTCTCCTTTTGTTGAATTGGAGACAGAGTTGCCTTTAGTGATTCCAGTGGTTACGGCTATTGCTCTCTATGGTTTTTATCATGCTTATTGCTTTGTTGAGAAACACAATGAGTTGATGACCTAGAATATTTTTCAAAAGAATGATGCAAGGGTACAAATATGGTGCCCTTCTTTTATTTTTGATTGAAAAATAGTGCAAAAAGCGCTACAATGGTAGATGGAAAATCTTGTGAAAAGCACAAGCGATACATATATACCGGAGGAAATCATGTCTTTTTCTGATTTAAAGCTGTTTGCCCTTTCTTCTAATAAAGAATTGGCAGAACGTGTGGCGCAGGAGATTGGGATAGAGTTGGGGAAATCAAGTGTTCGCCAATTTTCAGATGGAGAGATTCAGGTCAACATCGAAGAATCAATCCGAGGGAAACACGTCTTTATCCTACAATCAACTAGCTCGCCTGTAAATGACAATCTGCTTGAAATTTTGATTATGGTGGATGCTTTGAAGCGTGCGAGTGCAGAATCTGTCAATGTTGTCATGCCTTACTATGGGTATGCACGTCAGGATAGAAAGGCGAGAGCGCGTGAGCCAATCACTTCAAAACTTGTCGCAAATATGCTTGAAGTAGCTGGAGTGGATCGTTTATTGACCATCGACTTGCATGCTGCGCAGATTCAAGGATTCTTTGATATTCCTGTGGATCATTTGATGGGAGCTCCTCTGATTGCGGATTATTTTGAGCGTCGTGGCATGGTTGGTTCGGACTATGTGGTTGTCAGCCCAGACCATGGAGGGGTGACTCGTGCTCGTAAGTTGGCAGAATTTTTGAAAACATCTATCGCTATCATTGATAAACGTCGTAGCGTTGATAAGATGAATACTAGTGAAGTCATGAACATCATCGGTAAGGTCGAAGGCAAGACTTGTATCTTGATTGATGATATGATTGATACGGCTGGAACGATTTGTCATGCGGCAGATGCTCTTGCGGAAGCTGGTGCTGTTGAAGTCTATGCAAGCTGTACGCACCCAGTGCTTTCTGGTCCTGCTATGGACAATATCCAAAATTCAGCTATTAAGAAATTGGTTGTTTTGGATACCATCTATCTGCCAGAAGAGCGTTTGATTGATAAGATTGAGCAAATTTCAATCGCTCATCTTCTAGGGGATGCTATCGTACGTATTCATGAAAAACGACCACTTTCTCCACTTTTCGGTATTGAGAAAAAAATTTAATGACCAAGCCTGAGATGGTTCTCAGGTTTTTTCGTCTTTTTTCCGAATAAATATAGTCAATTGAAACAAGAACAAGACAAAAGAGCCTCGTAAAAGGTATTGCAACTTGGTAATACCTTTTTGAGATGCTTTTTGATATGAGCCCATGTCTTCTCAATAGGATTGTACTCAGGTGAGTAGGGAGGAAGGGGTAAAAGTTTATGCCCAAACTCTTCACACAAGAATTCTATCCTAGCTATTCTATTGGAATCTTGCATTATCCATAATAATAACTGAGGGTGTATTTAATGTCGGTAAGAGAAATTTCTGAAACCAAGCTTCAAAAAAGTCGCTCGTCATTGTTTCTTGGTAAGTTATTGGAGCGATTAACTCACCATTTGTTAGCCCTGCAACCAAAGAAATCCCCTGATATCTTCTTCCAGAGACTTTACCTCCTATTAACTGACCTTTTGATGAGCGACCATATTCTCGATAAAAGTAAGTATCGAATCCTGTTTCATCAATATAAACAGGTGCTAAGTGCTTTAAACTATTAAAATTCTTAAGAAATAAGGCTATTTTTTCTGGGTCTTGTTCATAGTAGGTGTGGTTCTTTTTTTCGAGTGTACCCCATAAATTTGAGCGCATAGTGGATAGTAGTTGGATGACAGCCAAATTCAGAAGCTATTTCAGTCAAATAAGCGTCTGGATTGTCAGTAAGATAGTTTTTAAGTCTATCTCTATCAACTTTTCTTGGTTTTGTTCCTTTTACTTGATGGTTTAGCTCTTCTGTTCCCTCTTTTAGCCTTAACCAGCCATAAATGGTATTACGTGAGATTTGGAAAACCTGTGATGCTTTTGTTATACTACCTGTTCGCTCACAATAGCCGAGAACTTTTTTACGAAAATCTATTGAATATGCCATAAGAAGATTATACAACATTGTGTACTGTTTTTGGTTCATTTTACTATAGATAGAAGCAGTGAATCTAGCAAACCTAGATTTAAAAATGTGCTATAATGAAAGGAGAGAAAGAATGATTCTCAGACATCCGGGCATTAGCCCGACCAATGATTTGGTTGCTAAGAAGATTTTTAGCAATCCGGAAATCACTTGTCAATTTATTCGCGATATGCTGGATTTACCAGCAAAAAATGTGACCAATTTGGAGGGAAGTAATATTCATGTCTTGCCTTCCATGCCCTATTCGGCGCAAGATTTCTATACCAGTATAGATGTTTTGGCGGAGTTGGATAATGGTACGCAAGTTATCATCGAAATTCAGGTTCATCATCAGAATTTTTTCATCAATCGTTTATGGGCTTACCTTTGCAGTCAGGTCAATCAAAATCTTGAAAAAATTCGTCAACGAGAAGGTGATACTCACCAGAGTTATAAACACATCGCACCCGTTTATGCAATCGCAATCGTGGACAGCAATTACTTTTCAGATGACTTGGCTTTTCACAGTTTTAGTATGCGAGAGGATA
>NZ_VMMT01000013.1:0-11458 GCF_013277355.1 Streptococcus sp. 1343 | reverse complement strand
AGCGGACTCTGTAGCTACAGTTCCAACTTGTCCATCCCTAAATTCTGGAACAGCCTCATACTGTCCGTTAATCACTTGTATTTTTGATGGATTCTCTATAAAATTCGGTGCAATCGTATAATCTACCTTTTGTTGATCTATTGGAGTGGCTACTGATTTCTCTTGATTACTTACCTTAGAATCAGAAGTCGTTTTTCCCTCTTTGATATATCCAATATAAGTGTAACCTGAAATATCTTTAGGAAGAGGTAATTTTTCTCCAGAGGTCAACTCATAGTCAGTATTGTAATTCAGTAAAAGATTATTTTCTAAAGCATGGGCTGATACTAGGATACCGTTTCCTATCCCTGCAACCAATACTAAATGTAATACCGTTTTATTCTTAATTTTTTTCTTGGAAACAGCAAAAACTAAAATCCCCAGAGCTGCTAAACTAGCACCAGCAACTAAGGCTTGCATCTCATTCTTGCTTCCAGTATTTGGTAATTCCGCCAGTTGATTTTGAGAATTTAACTTATAAACAAGATAATAAGTCTCATCATCATTCTCCACGTATGTCGGAATATCATATACAAGCTGCTTCTTTTCTTCTGATGATAGCTCTGACTCTGTCACATATTTGTAGTGAACACCTTTAGTCTCTTGAGCAGCCACAGATGAACTAGCTAATACAGACATAAAAAATAAACTCGAAATCGTTGCAGATACAAGTCCTACTGATAATTTTCTAAATGAAAAACGTTCTTGTTTTTCACCAAAATACTTTTCCATTATTCCTCCTTGAAATAAAATTTTAAAAATATGTAAGCCTAACTTTTTTATATTAGTGTACTATCTATAAAAAAGGGAACATACTTTAATTATACTCTTTATTTAGCAAAAAGTCTTAAAATTGAGTTGCGTTTTCATACTTTTTTTATATATAAAATACCAAGTAGTAGTTTTGCAATTCCCTATTATTTTTTGGATAAAATGTAACCTACCATGAAATTTCCACGGCAGGTGTTACTCATATCACTAATCGTTCTAAAAATGGTTTGATGCAGTTGAGGAGAACTCCTTCTATCCAGCTTTCTTGTGCTGAGGATAGATGTTCTGTCTGAAGGCTTTCTTTTAAAAAGTCTCGGACTTGTTCTGGTGCGATTTCAAACTCAAAGGCTTTCATTTTATAGAAAAAGTCTAGCAGATGGTCTGATAAGTATTCAGTTGAAAAAGGCACTTCTCCACTTTTTCGATATTCTAATAAGAGCCGAGCAAAGCGGGCTTTTTCTTCAGGAAGCTCACGAAAATAGGAATTGAGGAGCCAGGTCTGCTTCTGCTTTCTTTCAATTGGATCCTGACTAGCAATTCGTTGGTCTTTTTCCAGCTCTTTTTGGTATTGTTTGGCCTTGATAGCCCGTTCTGTCCGATTTTTACCAAAAAGAATTTTCTCCCACTTGCGTTCTTCTTGAGTCAGGGTCTCTGTAAAGCCAAAGTAATCTTGATAAGCACGCTCTGCGGGTCCCATGGCTAGAACCAGATTGTCTGCATATTGCTTGGCGATTTTATCCCTCTTCTTGCGTTCTTTCTCTGCCTGGATACGAAGTTCTTGTTCGTAGTCAATTTTCTCCTTGCCTAGCTTGACAAGGTAGAGTTGGTCATCTGGTTTTCCAAGTAAAAAGGGCTTGATACACTTTTCAAGGACTTCTTCCATCCGAGCTTTTTTCTTTGGCTCCGCCTTGGTCCAACTTCCTCCTTGAAAGACTTCTAGGAAAAGCTGGTAGTCTCTCTCAGGTGCAAATTGATTGCCACGATTGGGTTTGAAAACATCTTTTTCCCAGAGCCATTTTAAAAGTCGCTCGTCAAAGTCACTTTTATTGACCTTGATTTTCTCCTTTTTATGGGCTTTTCTGGTCAGATTTTCAACCTTTCTGAGCAGTTTTTCTTCCTCTTCCAGTTGCTGGTCAAGGGACAATCGATGAAAATGACGAACACAGTCGCTACCAATTGGAAAGAGGCGTTGACCTGTGACACCGTTAAAGAGTTCGTAGGCGTACTTGATGGCATTTCCACAGACACAATTGCTACGGCCAATACCGTTAAAAATCAAGGAAACTTCATTCCATTCCTTGGTAGCTTGTTCCCAAGTATCCGCTTTTGAAGCCTGTAAAACTGCATCATACAGGGATTTTCTAACTGGAAGTGTCATGAGGTCTCCTTTCTAATATTCAATGAAAATCAAAGAGCAAACTAGGAAGCTAGCCGCAGGCTGCTTAAAACACAGCTTTGAGGTTGTAGATAAGACTGACGAAGTCAGCTCAAAACACAGTTTTGAGGTTGCAGATGAAGCTGACGTGGTTTGAAGAGATTTTCGAAGAGTATAAATTATACTTTTACAACTTGAACCTCGTCTTTACCGAGTAAAATCAAGTATTTTTCAATATTTTCAATCGAATAGGCTCGTGATAAAGCCTCTTCGTATAGAGCTAACTGACCACGATAGCGGTCTACGAGTTGACTTGGTTCATCATAGCGGTCTGTCTTGTAGTCGAACAGAACGATTCTATCCTCATAAAGCAGATAGCCGTCCAAGATTCCACGGACAACAAAGTCTTCCTGACTCTTTTGGTCTCGTTTGAGCATGGAGAAAGGTTGCTCGCGATAAAGATGGTTGGTATTAGCGATAATTTCCTGACCGAGTGCTGTGTCAAAGAAAGCAAGAATTTTATCAAGATTAATCTTGTCTCTGACAGCTTGGCTAGTTTGAACTTGTTTGAGTGTTTCTGTTAGGCTAGCAAGCGTTGGTCTCTGGCTGAGATCCATTCTCTGCATGAGTTCGTGGGTAGCACTACCAATCTCAGCTCCTGTTATCTTTTCTTTGCTTGAAAAATCTGGTAAATCAAAACTAATTTTCTTGTCTACTGACTGGCCTTGACCTGCAATCTCGACACCTTCCATATCCATAACAGGTTCGTAGAATTTCTTGATTTGACTTGGGGTTTGAACACTAGGAAGTTCAATGGCTGCGCGGTGAAGAGTATTATAAATTTCCACTTCTTTCAGCATTTCAAGGGCTTCTTTGATGGTATCTGATTGACGATTGTCTGCTTGGGAGCTATCTTGGAGTGGACTCCTGGTTTCCAACTCTCCGATGGCTTCTCTAGTCAACTGATCTTCTCCAACAAAACGATAACTAAAGTTGAGATAATCCTTGGCAAACACTTTACTGATAGCCCAAATCCAATCTTGGAAATTCTTGCCTTGAAGTCTAGTGTTACTATTTAGTTTTCCATTTTTGGCTGCTGGGTATTCCTTGGCTTCCAGCTTTTCACGAGAACCCTTGCCGACAAGATAGAGCTTTTTCTCAGCCCGCGTCATGGCAACATACAGTAGACGCATCTGCTCTGAGTAGCTTGCCAGCTGTAATTCTTCTTCATTCTGTATATAAGTTAGGCTAGGAATAGAGAGTTTGATGGTTTTAGGATAGTGATCTTCCACTGCTCCTGTCTCCATCTTGGCAATATACTTAAGTCCTAGTCCATTTTTACGGCTGAGAATGACCTCTGACATGCTGTCTTGCTTGTTGAAATCTTGATCCATATTGAGGATAAAGATGTAAGGAAACTCCAGCCCTTTACTCTTGTGAATGGTCATGAGTTCCACTGCATCTTTTGGCGGTGCGACGGCCACGCTTGCCAAATCGTGCTGGGCTTCTAAGACTTGGTCAATCATACGAATAAAACGCGACAAACCCTTGAAATTGCTCTTTTCAAACTGATCAGCACGCAGTGCTAGGGCATAGAGATTGGCCTGTCTAGCAGGACCATTTGGCAAAGCTCCAACATAGTCATAATAAAAACGGTCGTTGTAAATCTTCCAAATCAAGTCATAGAGAGAGTGGGTTTTGGTATACAAGCGCCAAGAAGCTAGTATATCCATGAATTGCTCTAGTTTTTCAGCTAGAGCTGTGTGAATCAATTTTTTCTGGCTGCTCGCCTGTTTTTGAGCATTTACTAGTTTCTCATAGAGATTTTCTTGGACTTTATCCTCTGCTTTCTGAAGGGACAAACGTGCTAACTCGTCCTCATCAAAGCCAAACATTGGAGACTTCATAAGGGCAACCAAGGCATAGTCTTGCAGGGGATTGTGAATGACACGAAGGGTGTCTAGCATGACTTGCACTTCTAGGGATTGGAGATAATTGTTTTGCTCTCCGTCAGTTTTAACAGGAATCCCGTACTCAGACAAGGCGAGGAGAATCTGGTCATTACGACTGCGACTGGAGGTCAGAAGGGCAATTTCTTTAAAAGCAACACCTTTTTCCTGATGAAGTTTCAGAACCTCCTTGATGACTAATCTCATCTCACCAGTTAGTTTCGTTTCTGTTTGACTCTCTTCTTCCTCACCTGTGTCGTTCTTGTCGTAGAGGAGAAATTCAGCCTTGTTCTCAGTATTAGGAGTCAGTTTGCTATTGGCAAAAACAAGCTGGTGCATGTTATCATAGTTGATTTCGCCGACCTCTTGATCCATGAGACGTTCAAAAACATCATTGGTTGCTGACAGCACTTCTGAACTGCTACGGAAATTTTCCTTGAGGAGAATGAGCTTGCCATCTTTTGGATTTTGCGCATAGCGTTGGAACTTTTCATTGAAAATCTGCGGGTCTGCCTGACGGAAACGGTAGATAGATTGCTTGATATCCCCCACCATAAAGCGATTGTGGCCATTAGACAGCAATTCCAGCATTCGTTCTTGAATATGGTTGGTATCCTGATACTCATCGACCATGACTTCGTGGAAACGCTCCTGATAAGCTTCACGGACTTGCGGGAATTTCTCTAAAATCTCAATGGTGTAATGGCTGATATCAGCGAATTCAAAGGCATTTTCCTGACGTTTACGCTGACGATAAGCCTCCACAAAATCGCTCATAAAGGTTTGGAAGGTTTTAGCTAGTTCCCATGTGTCTTGATGATAACGTTCTTGATAGTCGAGAATGGTTATCTGGTCTGACAGTTGTCCTAGTTTAGCAAAATGGGTCTTTCTCTCCTCGTTGTAGGCATCGGTCAGTGGCTTCAAATCAGCCTTACGACTGGCATTAGTCAGGGCCCGGCCGTTTTTCTCTTTCGAAATTGCGACAACACGCGCAAGTACTGCCTGATAAGCCTGACTATCGGACTCCTGATTTAGGGAGCCAATTTCATCCAGAATCAACTGAACATTTTCTAAATAGGCAGCTTTGGGAAACTCCTTGGCATCGTTATCCAGATGGTAACGGAAAAAGCTTTCCAAATTCCAAAGAGCTTGTTTGATTAGCTCAGTCAGTTTTTCTTTTTCATTGGTAAAATCAACCTCTTCAAAGCCTTTGAGGAAAGATTCACTCAGCCATTTTTTAGGATTACTGGTGGATTGGAGGAAGTCATAAATTTTATAGACTTGCTGGCGCAGCCCCCGTTCATCTTTTCCACGTCCAACAAAGTTTTTCAGCAAATGACTAAAGGTCTCTTTCTGCTTACCTTGGTAATGGGCTTCAAAGACCTCGTGGAAGACTTCGTTTTTTAGAAGGAGTTGCTCGCTTTGGTTTTGTAAAATACGGAAATTAGGCGCAATATCAAGCAGATAGCCATGTTTACCAAGGAATTTTTGTGTAAAAGAGTCCATGGTTCCGATGGCTGCGTTGGGTAGGTCTGCCAACTGGCGACCCAAGTGTTGTTTGAGGTCAACGTCATCGCTTTCTTGGATTTGTTGGCTGATTTTTTTCTCCAAGCGTTCTTTGAGTTCAGTCGCAGCCTTGACGGTAAAGGTTGAGATAAAGAGTTGAGAAATTTCGACACCACGCGCCAATTGGTCCAGAATACGCTCGGCCATGACAAAAGTCTTACCAGAACCAGCCGACGCTGAGACAAGGATATTTTGACCAGAAGTGTAGATAGCTTCGATTTGCTCGGCAGTTTTCTTTTGTTCCTTGCTCGAATTTGCTTCTGCTTCTTGCAGTTTTTGAATTTCCTCCTCAGTTAAAAAGGGAATAGGCTTCATCGATTCAACTCCTCTCTTATTTTTTCAAACCAAGCTTGCTTGAGTTTTTCTCCGACCAGACGCTTGCCATCAGCTAGGTCCAACTTTTCTAGGAAACGGGCTTGACCCAAGTGGTAATTGGCTTCAAAACCTGTGATGGATTGATGTTGCTGGACGTAGGGGGCAATGCTTCTGCCATTTTCGGTATAAGGATTAATGGCGAACTGGCCTGTTAAAATCTTCTCAGCTGCTTTCTTGTAAAGATGGGCATTGTAGTCCAGTAGGAGCTGGAATTCCTCATCTGTCAGCTGATTAGACTTGTTTTTATTGTAAAATTCACCCAAATGACTGCTTTCTTTTTCTAAAAAGAGTCCTTGGTATTTCATAGACTTGCTGGCTTCTACTACTGCACCTGCCAAATTCTTAACGGTCAACAGAGATTGGACAGGTTCAGCCATTTCCAAGTACATGGCACCGAAAAAGTTCTGCTCCCCCTCTCTTTTTAGGGCAGCTAGGTAGGTTGGCAGTTGGGAATTAAGACCATTAAAGAAATGAGGAAATTGGAACTGGGTCAGACTAGACTTGTAGTCTACTACTCCTATCGCCCCATCAGCTTTCAATCGGTCAATGCGGTCAACCTTGCCTCGTACAAAGACACTGCGTCCATTGTCCAATTGAATAAAGGCCTGCTCTTTCCCACCGAAATTCGCCTCTTCTTTGATGGTTTCAATAGCTGGATTGTGACGGAGAATGTGGCCAGTCGTCCGTGCCACATCAAGCAAAACTTCCTTTGTAAACTGGGCTTCCAAACTTTCCTGATAAATAGCCTCAAATTCCCGTTCCTGACTGGTTTCTTGGATAGCCTGTTCCAAACGTTGGTCAAAGGAATCTTCGTCAGGCAACTGCAAGGCACGTTCAAAAATGCGGTGCAAGAAATTTCCGTGACTACGAGCATCTGGACGTAGGCGCAATTCCTCCTGCAGGCCTAGAACATAACGGAGGAAATAACTGTATTGGTTCCGGTAAAACTCCGTCAAACCAGATGTAGACAGGTAAAATTCCTGTTCAGCAGGATAGAGAGCCTGTAAGGTATCCTTAGCCAACTGCTTACTGCTTGGACTGGTTGGGATAGCAGGATTTTCCAGACCTTGCTGGTCAAGTTTTTTACCCATGATACGCGCCAGAACCTTGACAAAGGTCAAATCTTGCTCAGTATCGCTCATCTCACCCTGCTGGTGATAGGCAACCAGACTAGACAAAAGACTGTGATAGGACCCCATATCCTCCTTAGACAGTCCTTTGTGATTCATCCTCTTCTCTCTCCGCCTAAATCCAAAATGGATCAACTCTTGAAGATAGGCAGATTCCTTACTTTCACTTTCGTTAAAAAGGCTTGGAGCCGACAAGAACAACTGCTTACGAGCAGAATTGACCAAGGAAAGCATAGTGTAGCGATTTTTCTTGAGATTTTCACTGCTGGCAATCAGTAATTGAACGCCTTCTTCGGTCGTTTGGTTTAGGTTTTGCCTTTCTTCATCTGTCAGAAGACTGGTGTTTTGAGAAATTTTTGGTAAATTGTCCTGAGTTAGTCCAATAGCATAGACAAAGTCAGCAGTCAATGGTGCAATCAAATCGTAACTCTGCACCAGAACAGTGTCCACTGTTGCTGGAATGGTACGGTATTGGGACAAACTCATTCCAGAATGGAGCAAGGCTAGGAAGTCTTCCAGACTAACCTGTGAACCAGCAAAAACAGTCGCAAATTGTTCTAAAACATGGCAGAAAGTCTTCCAAACTTCGGCTTGTCTTTCCTGTTCTACAGCTTCCAAAGTGGTTGTCAAATCTTGTAACTGCTTGGTCACAGCTCCTTCTTTTAGAAAGACACTCCATTTTTGTAGGAGGTTTTCAGCCTTTTGTTTTCGGCTGGCAAAGAGGGTTTCAAGAGGTGTTAAAATACGCAGACGAAGAACATTTAAACGTTCCAGATTAAATTTTCCATGGTGGGATTTGGTAAAGGTTTGCTGAAAGGCTGGCAAGCCATTGATACCAAGATAGCGGATATATTGCTCAAAAGCATCAATATCAGCCTGACTAAGGTCGGTATACAAACCTGTTCTGAGAAGATTAATCAAATCCTCCTGACGGAAACGATAGCGTTTCAAAGCCAAAATAGACTCGACAAACTGAGTTAAAGGGTGGTGCGCCATGGATTCGCTTCTACCAAGATAGAAAGGAATCTGATACTGGTCAAAAATCGTTTTTAGAGATAATTGATAAGAAGCTACATCCCCCAAGAGAATACGAAAATGTTTGTAGCTCAGGTCTGAGTTCTCATGTAATTTCTGACGAATGCTGCGGGCTACTAGCTCCAACTCCTCCTTTTGCGTCAAACAAGACCAGATTTGCAGGTTTTCACGGCCCTTCTCATCGACATCCAAAGCGAGTTCTGAAAAGTCATAAGAAGACTCCAACAAACGAGAGGCCTTGTCAAAGCTATCCATCTTCTCATGAGTTTGAGAATAGTCCTGAGCAGGCGTTTGGTATTTAGAGGCCAGATGATGGAGAAACTCCACACTAGCTTGATAGAGATTGCCTTCAGCGAATGCACTGGTATAAGCTTTCTTACTACCATAAGCCCCAATGACAATCTCAACACCCTTGCCGTGAAGTAAGTCTACAATTCGCTCTTCCTCAGCAGAAAAACGGGTAAATCCATCAATAACTAAAGCGATTTGAGTAAAATCACTACTAACTTTGTCATTCTCAATAGCCTCAATCAAATGGGACAACTGACTTCCCTGAGCCAACTGGCTTTGATTGAGATAAGCCGTTACCTTCTCAAAAATCAAGAGTAAATCGGCCCTCTTGTCCTCATCCGTCAAACTCTCCAAGTCCAAAAAACTCATTTGAGCAGTCGTCATCTCGTGGTAAAATTCAATCAACTGCTGGATAAATTGAGGATCCTGCTTGATAGCTCCATAAACACGCAAGTCCTTGGGGTCAAGTTCTGCAAGGCATCTGTAAAAGACCATCCCAAGACCGATGTCATCTAGACTAGTCTTGGCAGGCAAGTCATTCAAGACTAGGTAACGAGCCATTTGAGCAAAGCGCGTGACGGTAATCGCAAAAGAAGCCTGCTGGGACAAGCATTCCAGCACGGCGCGTTCCTTTTCAAAAGAAAGAGAGTTGGGAGCGATGTAGAAGACTCGCTTGCCAGCAACAACTAGCTCCTCCGCCTCTCTGGTTAGAATTTCAGTCAAAGAAGTCCGAATATCAGTATAAAGTAATTTCATCTCTGCCTCGTTGGAATTTTTCATTACCCTATATTATACCATGATTAGTCTCGTAAATCTGTTAAAATATTTAGGCTATCCATTCTTTTCTTCATCATCTGCTAAATATTAAATACTTAGCTTTACTTGTATATAGAATAAATCTGCCTACTGAAAATCACATAATAAAAAAATCCTCGGTAACAAGGCTTTGAGTTTTATGATTGTTCCTTAGGTCCAGAGTAGACTTCAATGTGTTGTCCTAGTACCTTGATGTCGACTGGTAGATTATCTGATTTATCACCATCGACATCGGACTCTAATTCGATATCAGAAGAAATTTTAATAGTAGGTGCTTTTATATATTCAATATTCTTGATAGAATGATTGAACTATAGTAAATTGAAACTAGAATAGTACACCGTGGATGCTAAAATATTTCTAGAAATTAATTTGATTTCCCTAATCAAGCTGTTCGTATATTATTTCAACCTACTATAAATCGTCTAAGAGAAACAACCGATAAGAATTGGCACAAAAGCGACCGTATTTTTGTTACCAATACAGGAAAACCAGTTCATAGTTCCGTCTTGAGCAAGTCTCTCCAGCGAGCAAACGAACGCCTTAAAAAACCAATTCCCAAACATCTGTCCCCTCACATCTTCAGACACACCACTATTAGCATCTTAGCAGAAAATAAAATTCCTTTAAAAACAATCACGGACGGGGTTGGTCATTCCGACTCTGAAGTCACTACTTACATCTACACCCACGTCACAAAGAACATGAAAGATGAAGCAATCAATGTACTGGATAAAGTTATGAAAAAGATTTTTTAAAAAGTTTTGCCTCTCAAAATCGAGTAGGAGATAATCTCTAGCCCCTCTCACACCACCGTACGTGCCGTTCGGCATACGGCGGTTCAACTAACTTTTAACGCATGTCGTTCAAGGTAATAATCCAAACACGAAACCAGTCCACGTTTTTCAAGGACTGGTTTTGATATAGCACGTTTAAGTACCGACTTCTGAGCTACTAATTGATAATGGTCACCCCAGCCAGATACCTTATCTGCTATCCATTTAGGAACTCCTAACTTAAGCAATCCCCATAGTCGTCTCGATTTTTTCTTCCATTGCTTCCAGATAATCACTCGTAGGCGAGTACGCAAGCGCTCATCTATGCTGGTGACAATACTTTTCATGTTTCCCAATGAGAAATAGTTTATCCATCCTCGAATGGACAAATTCAGTTGTTCAATACGTCTTGTTAGGTCTATACTCCATTTCCTCTGTGTTAGTTTCTTCAATTTAAACTTAAATCTCCGAACACTATCTTGATGTGGACGACTTTTCCAACCAGATGATGATTTCCAGAACCCAAAACCTAAGTATTTCAGCTCTCTTGGTCTGGTAATCTTAGTCTTGGTCATATTTACTTTCAAACCTAGCCGTTTCTCAATAAAACGACTAACTGAATACATCACACGCTTAGCGGCTGCCTCGCTTCCGACCGTCATCACACAATCATCTGCGTAGCGCACAAATCGAAGTCCCCTCTTTTCTAATTCCTTGTCCAATTCATTAAGCATGATATTGGATAAGAGAGGAGATACATTTCCTCCCTGTGGTGTGCCAACTAGCGTTTTATGATGCTGACCGTTAATGATAACACCTGAATGAAGATACTGACGAATCAAGGATTCCCTATCTCCGTCTTCGATAATATTATGTACTAAGGACATCAATCTATCTTGAGGAACCCTATCGAAAAATTTCTCTAGGTCTATATCCACTATCCACTCATAGCCGTCATTTAAGTACTCTAAGAGCTTGGACAATGGCTTGTTGGATTATCTTATCCATCACTGTCGGAATCCCAAGCTGAAGGACACCTCCATTGGGTTGGGGGATTTCAACTCGCAGGACTGATTGAGGTTTGTATTTCCTCTGTTTTATCAGTTCTTTAGTCAGGCGCCAGTTTTGTCTGAGATAATTATCCATCTCTTCGATAGTCATTCCATCAATCCCAGCTGAGCCCTTATTGGATTTTCCTTGATTGTAGGCTTCCAGCATATTTTCGCGTGATACTATCTTATCTAGCAATTTTGACATGTGCCTATTCCTTTCTTGTTTTGGTGCCTGAGGGACATCTTATATTGGTGAACCTTCATCTAGTCAATACGTGACAGA
>NZ_VMMT01000012.1:0-27340 GCF_013277355.1 Streptococcus sp. 1343 | reverse complement strand
TTATCAAAAAAACTAAGAAACTCTGCGACTTTCTCTGGGGCTTGTTCCTTAAAGCTCGTCATCTTTTTTTGAAGTGACCTTCATCTGCTTTAAAGCTGCCCATACTGAAGGGACAGTACAATTAAAATGTGCCGCAATTTCCCGTAAAAAAGCATCTGGATAAGCCTCTACAAAGGATTTCAATTCCTCTAAAGGAATCTTTCGGTTTTTGACGACTCGCTTTTTCCTCTCTAAGTGTCCTTGTTCACGTAAGTTCTTTTCCCACATGAAGAGAGTTCTGACGCCAACATCAAAAACCTTGGCTGCCTCGACATAGCTGTGCCCCTCTTTGATGTAATCTAATGCTCGCTGTTTAAAATCTGTACTATATGCCATAGCTTTATTATAACATGCTTGTTTGAAACTAAGCAACTATATTACCTAAAAGACTCAGGTGCTATGTTAACAGGCTGGGTGAAAGATAGCGGATCTTGGTATTACCTTGCTTCAACTGGTAAGATGCTTCACAACACCTATACACCTGGTGGTTACTGTGTAGATACCGGTGGCGCTTGGAAATAATCTAAAGTATACATTTTATTCCTTCAGCTATTAGTGTACATGCTCAGACTAAATGTTATCAGAGCTACAAAAAAACTAGATAATAATACGAAAAGCGAATCGAAACAATGAATTCTGTTTTGTTCGCTTTTTGTTTCAATCTGTGTCATTACGATATTTTCATTTAATTGTATATCCCCCAAAAATTTACATTTTTATATGAAGTATTTTAGATAAAAGCAAACGCTAAATCATATACTCAAAAAACAGGTTTAGAACATTTGAAAAATCGAACGCTCAGCAATGATAGTCTGTCTGGTGGCGAGAAACAACGCCTAGAAATCGCTCGCGCCCTCTACCATGATAGCCAACTCATTTTAGCAGATGAGATTAAGGCCAATCTTGACTCGGAAAATAGCAGAAAAATTAGCGACTTGCTCTTCTCCCTACCTCAAACGGTCATTGAAGTCATTCACCACTACACAGAAGAGGACTTAAAAAACTACGACCAAGTCATTCACTTAAGCAGAGAAAAGTAGTATTCTTCGAAAATCGCTTCAAACTATGTCAGTTTGACCTACAAACCCAACACTTTACTTTGAGTAACATGCAGCTGACTTCCTAGTTTGTTCTTTAATTTTCATTATCCCTTGTTCATTTCCTTGAAATTTTCTGAAAAAAGAGTAAACTGGTATTCAAGAAGTCTATTTCGTGGAGTTTAGGATGAAATTATATGTTCAATTAATGATTCTCTTTGTGATTTCTCTAATCGGAGAGGGGATTTCCAGTTTCTTTCATTTGCCCATCCCAGGCAGTATTATCGGCTTGATTATTCTCTTTCTATCCCTACAATTCAAATGGTTGAGAACTAGGCATGTCAACATGGTGGGGAATTTCTTGCTAGCCAATATGACCATTCTCTTTTTGCCGCCAGCAGTAGGAATCATGGAAAAGTTTGATGTGATTGCTCCCTATCTCCTACCCATTGTTTTGATTGTCTTTTTTGCAGCAGTTGTCAATATTATCCTCATAGCCTTGGTAGTTCAGTTTATCAAACGACGGTTTGAGGGAGATTATGAGAAAGGAGATGCCAAATGAGTGAATTTGTTTCCAATCCCCTATTTGGGCTTGCCCTGTCTATCCTAGCTTATCTAGTGGGGATGTTGATTTACAGACGTTTTCCTCATCCATTGACAACGCCCCTGCTTTTGTCGGCTATTTTTATCATTATTTTTCTTAAGGTGACGGGTATTTCTTATCAAGATTACTACCAAGGTGGGGTTTATCTGAACAACTTGATTGTCCCGTCGACAGTGGCTTTGGGGATTCCGCTTTACAAGAGTTTTCATTTGATGAAGCACCATGCTCGGAGTATTCTCTTTGGTAGTCTGCTAGCAGTAGTTGTCAATACCTCTTTCACAGCCCTTGTGGCCAAAATCTTTGGTATGGACTTTTTCCTAGCCATTTCTCTCTTTCCCAAGTCAGTAACAACCGCCATGGCAGTGGGAATCACAGAAAAATTGCAAGGTCTGACGACCGTGACCTTGGTGGTAGTCGTGGCAACTGGGATTTTAACCAGTGTCATCGGACCAACCCTTTTGAAGTGGTTGAAAATTGACGACCCAGTAGCTGTTGGTCTTTCCCTTGGAGGAACAGGCCATGCAGTTGGAACAGGAACAGCCTTCCGATACGGCTCTGTAGCAGGAGCCATGGGTGGTTTGGCTATCGGTGTCACTGGTATTCTCTATGTCTTTGTCAGCCCCATCGTAGCTAGTTTGATATTGAGTTAATACTCTTCGAAAATCTCTTCAAACCGCGTCAACGTCCATCTGCAACCTCAAAACAGTATTTTGAGCTGACTTCGTCAGTTCTATCCACAACCTCAAAACACTGTTTTGAGCAGCCTGCGGCTAGTTTGCTCTTTGATTTTCATTGAGTATAAAAAGCAAGGAATTCGAGCAATCTCATTATGGTAGTGACATGGGGGTCTAACTTCTCATATTTATACATTTCTCCAATCAGTTAGTTGATTACAACCGAGATTTTCTATACTCTCCTTATAAGATTTTCGCATAAGATGAGACAGCACACGCTGAAGACGTCTATGTTATTTAGATTTAATGCAATCTTTTCAAAGAGTTTTGATAATCTATATTTCTTATTTAGTTTAGTTGATTTCATATCACTATACTATAATGCTTATCCAAATGATGACACTATCAAAACACCCTATTATTGGATGCTTACGAAACAGATTTTTATACTCTTCAAACCACGTCAGCTTGTCCTTAGTGTGTATACGTTACTGACTTGGTCAGTTCCTCAACTTCAAAACTATGTTTCGAGGAGCCTTCCGCTAACTTCCCAGTCTGATTTTCATTGAATATTAACGATACTTTATCACATAAAGAGGCTGGATGAAAAGTCTTCACAATCAAAAAACGCATCCTATCAAGTTGAGTCCTGATAGGATGCGTTTTTATATTATTGAAATTTTGTTACAGACCGATAAGAGTTCTATCATAATCAATAAATAAAGTGATGGGAAATAAGAATTGCACACCCTGGTTTTGGAATTCAAATCAATTTATAAGAATATTTTAGAAGTAATATTATCCTATTCCAGATTCAGTTCACTATACAATTGAGTTCTCAAGCAACCTGTTTACATAATGTGTACATAATTAGGTTCGTGATTCCACCCTTTTCACCTTTAAAAACCTCGCTTTCGCGAGGCTCTTCTATTTATAAGATAAGGCACGTTTAAAGGTTTTCCAAATCCCTAAATCATCCGTTTGAAGAACGAGACTAGCATACATGCGTCCGATAAATCCTGTTGCTACCACCGCAAAAATCACTGTAATAGCAAGTGAAATCCATGCTTCTGCTCCCCCCGCATAGCCATTAATCGTTCGAAACGGCATAAAGAAGGTCGAAATAAAGGGAATATATGAACCAATCTTCAAGAGGAGATTGTCTCCAGCTGTACCTAGAGCTGTCACTCCAAAAAAACCACCCATAATCAAAATCATCAAAGGCGACAAGGCTTTCCCTGAGTCCTCAGGACGAGAAACCATAGATCCTAGGAAGGCTGCCAATACTACGTACATGAAAAGACTAATCAAAATAAAGAGCAAGGTATTCAGTGAGATAGCATCTCCCAAGTGAACCAAAATACCAGACTGAGCCAAGAATGGCAAATCTTTAAAGAGCAAAACGGCAGCCAGACCACCTACAACATAGATCCCAATATGCGTTAAAATCACTAGAAACAGAGCCATCATCCGCGCATAGAAATAGTGACTTGCCCTTATGCTAGAAAAGACGACTTCCATAATTTTGGTGCCTTTTTCACTGGCAACTTCCTGAGCTGTTACACCCGCATAGGTAATCAGAATCATATAAAGAAAAAATCCTAAGGCACCTGCTGCAATTGTTTGAATAAGCTTTTTATTTTCCTTGGCTTCATCAATCTTTTCTGTGAATTGAATTGTCTGCGCTAAGCGTTTTTCCTGCTCTTGAGACAAGGAAGCAGTTGAACGATTAAGCTGATTTTGCAGTTCATTGAGTGTATCTGTAACTGCAAATTTAATTCCATTTTCAAGCGACGTTTCGCCATGATAAACTGCCTTCAAGACACTATCCTCTTGGTCAATAGTCAGATAGCCTTTTAATTTTTCATCTTTAATCGCTTCTTTGGCACTTGCTTCGTCTTTATAGTCAAAGTTAATACCATTTACATTCTTCAGTCCTTCTGCTACAGATGGCACTGTTGTCACTACTGCCACTTTATCATTTTTAGCCATTGAAGAGCCTTGGAGATAAGCAATTCCTCCAGAGATTCCTAAAAAGAGGAACGGTGAAATCACCATAAAGAAGAAACTCCACGATTTGACATGTCGAAGATAGGTTTCCTTGATTACAACCCACACATTTCTCATACTTCCACCCCTGATTCTAGTTTAAAGATTTCATCGATTGTTGGCGCTTGTTGGTCAAAGGTTGCGATATATTGCCCTTGAGTCAAGATTGGGAAGAGTTCTCTACCAGCACTCTCATCCTCCAAGATCAATTTCCAACTACCTTGTTTGGTCAAGCTCACCTGTTTGACATGAGGAAGGTTTTCCAATTCTCCCTTGCTTCGTTCACTTGAAACAAAGAGACGCGTTTTCCCGTATTGATTGCGGACATCCTGAACTGGTCCGTGCAAGACCACACGGCCATCTCGGATCATGAGAATATCGTCACAAAGTTCCTCAACATTGGTCATGACATGGTCAGAAAAGATAATGGTTGCTCCGCGCTCTTTTTCCTGAAAAATGACTTGTTTGAGCAATTCTGTATTAACTGGGTCCAATCCACTAAAAGGCTCATCCAAGATAATCAGGTCTGGTTCATGAATCAGAGTAATAATGAGCTGAATCTTCTGCTGATTTCCTTTTGACAGACTCTTGATTTTATCTGTCAGCTTTCCTTTTACTTCCAACCTCTTCATCCATTGAGGGAGTTTTTCTTTGACTTCTTTGGCATCCATGCCTTTTAGAGTCGCCAAGTAGCGAACTTGTTCAAGAACTGTCAATTTAGGCATGAGACTGCGTTCTTCAGGCAGATAACCAATCCGAGCATAGGTCTCCTGACGAATATCCTGACCATCCAGACCGATTTCTCCCTGATATTCTAGGAATTTTAAAATACTATGGAAAATCGCTGTTTTTCCAGCACCATTTTTTCCGACTAGTCCCAAAATACGACCTGGTCGCGCTTGAAAGTCAATACCAAACAAAACTTGCTTGGATCCAAAACTTTTCTCTAGACTTCTTACTTCTAGCATCTTTCACCTCCGAAATTTCTTGCACTCATTATACTCCTTTTTGATAGCCTTTACAATGTTTTTTGTCCATTTTTAGAAGACTATTGCTGTGTAAAATATGGCCTGGAGCACTTTTATACTCAATAAAAATCAAAGAGCAAACTAGGAAGCTAGCCGTAGACTGCTCAAAGTACAGCTTTGAGGTTGNNAACTGACGAAGTCAGTAACTATATCTACGGCAAGGCGAAGCTGACGTGGTTTGAAGAGATTTTCGAAGAGTATTAGTGATAAATCCATTATACAGTAGCAAACTTAATTTATACCTTCCGCTCCTCAACTGTCTATTTTTAATCCTGAATTGTTATTTGAGTAACTCCTTTTTCCTCATAAAGTTTTCTTCCTCTAAAACTTCTGGAAAAAAGCGAATAGTTTCAGACAACATTTTTATAAGAAACAAGTTCATCTGTCATTTCAAGAAGGAGTAATCCTTTATCTACTAATGGACGGAACGGAATTCAACCGCTTGTCTGATGTGTTTTCTAAGGAACATATCTACTATGCACATCCCTATACCTCTTGGGAAAGGGGAACTAATGAGAATCACAACAGGCTCATTCGTAGATGGTTACCTAAGGGAACTAAGAAAACAACTCCCAAAGAAGTCGCATTCATCGAAAATTGGATGAACAACTATCCTAAAAAATGCTTGAACTACAAGTCGCTCAGAGAAAACTTCTTGATGACTAACTTGAACTTGAAATTTAGCAATAATTCATTCACCATCTAACTATATTTAGTAATTATTTCAGAACTGATTAATATTAAAATTAACTAACGATTCAAAGGATTCATACTAGACATAAATTACATCCATCAGAGAGACTCTTATTATTTTTAGATTTTAGCTTTTCTAGCTTCAGAATACATCTAAACTTTAGAGAAGATGACTATTCGAAAGCTCGAATGCCTCAAAATTATCTCAGATAAGCTATTCGAAACTTAGAATACTTGTAAATTTATGGAATTACGATTATTCTAAACTTAGAATGCATATAACCTTTAGTTGACAGACCTGTTCTAAGTCTCGAAGGCCTGTATTCCCATCTATTTCTCATCAAAAACACTCTTTCCCCCTTTCTCCTCCAAAATATGGTATAGTAGAAATATACTATCTATGAGGAGTTTACATGTCACAGGATAAACAAATGAAAGCTGTTTCTCCCCTTCTACAGCAAGTTATCAATATCTCATCGATTGTCGGTGGGGTTGGGAGTTTGATTTTCTGTATTTGGGCTTATCAGGCTGGGATTTTACAGTCCAAGGAAACCCTCTCTGCCTTTATCCAGCAGGCAGGCATCTGGGGTCCACCTCTCTTTATCTTTTTACAGATTTTACAAACGGTCGTCCCTATCATTCCTGGAGCCTTGACATCGGTTGCTGGGGTCTTTATCTACGGCCACATCATCGGTACGATCTACAACTATATCGGCATCGTGATTGGCTGTGCCATTATCTTTTATCTGGTGCGCCTCTATGGGGCTGCCTTTGTCCAGTCTGTCGTCAGCAAGCGCACCTATGACAAGTATATCGGCTGGTTGGATAAGGGCAATCGTTTTGACCGTTTCTTTATCTTTATGATGATTTGGCCCATTAGTCCAGCTGACTTTCTCTGTATGCTGGCTGCCCTGACCAAGATGAGTTTCAAGCGCTATATGACCATCATCATTCTGACCAAGCCCTTTACTCTCGTGGTTTATACCTACGGTCTGACCTATATTATCGACTTTTTCTGGCAAATGCTTTGACACTTAAAAAATCCGTTTGGTTTCCCAAGCGGATTTTGTGCTTTATTTTGAAACTTCTTTTGCAAGGACAAAGTTCCCAAGAGTAGCAGAACCATTTCCTGCGACTGCTGGCGTCACGATGTAATCACGCACATCAGGTACTGGTAGGTAACCATTGAGAAGAGATGTAAATTTCTCACGGACACGGTCCAGCATGTGTTGTTGAGCCATGACTCCTCCACCAAAGACAATCACGTCTGGGCGGAAAGTCACTGTCGCATTGACCGCAGCTTGAGCGATATAGTAGGCTTGGACATCCCAAACAGGGTTATTGAGTTCAATATTTTCCCCACGTACACCTGTACGAGCTTCCAAACTTGGACCAGCTGCATAGCCTTCCAAACATCCCTTATGGAAAGGACAAACACCCTTAAACTCTTTTTCAATATCCATTGGGTGTCTAGCCACATAGTAATGACCCATTTCAGGATGACCCACACCGCCGATAAACTCACCACGTTGGATGACACCTGCACCGATACCTGTACCGATTGTGTAGTAAACCAAGTTTTCGATACGACCACCAGCATTATTACGGGCAACCACTTCACCATAGGCAGAGCTGTTTACGTCTGTAGTGAAGTACATTGGCACGTTTAGGGCGCGACGAAGGGCACCAAGCAAGTCCACATTTGCCCAGTTTGGTTTTGGAGTCGTTGTGATAAAGCCATAAGTTTTTGAGTTTTTGTCAATATCAATCGGACCAAATGAACCGACTGCAAGACCAGCAAGGTTGTCGAATTTTGAGAAGAACTCAATGGTTTTATCGATTGTTTCGATTGGAGTTGTTGTTGGAAATTGTGTTTTTTCTACAACGTTAAAGTTTTCATCACCGACAGCACAGACAAACTTTGTACCGCCCGCTTCCAAGCTTCCATATAATTTTGTCATGATAAACCTCTTGTTTTTATTTTCTTTATTATAGCATATTTCGAAAGTCTAAATTTCTCTATTTTTTAGATTTTCCTCTGTAAATCTTACCATTCAAGCAAAAACGAACAAACATGTCATTTGTTCGTTTTCATTTAGCTAGGAAAGATTAAGCTTTCACTTCGATAAGAGCATCCCCCTTCGCAACTGAACCTGTTGCGACTGGAGCTACTGAAGAGAAGTCAGCTGTGTTTGTAACGATAACCATTGTTGTATCATCAAGACCAGCTGCAGCGATTTTGTTTGAGTCAAATGTTCCAAGAACATCGCCTGCTTTCACCTTGTCACCTTGGGCAACTTTTGCTTCAAAACCGTCACCATTCATAGATACAGTGTCAATACCAACGTGGATCAAGACTTCAGCACCATTAGTTGTTTTCAAACCAAAGGCGTGTCCTGTTGCAAAGGCGATTGAAACTTCAGCATCAGCTGGTGCATAGACCACACCTTGGCTAGGTTTCACAGCGATACCTTGTCCCATAGCTCCACTTGAGAAGACTGGGTCATTGACATCAGCAAGAGCTACAACGTCACCAACGATAGGAGTTACAAGTGTTTCATTTTGAAGAGCTGCTGGAATGTTACCAGTTGTTTCTTCTTGGACCAAACGTTCTGTCGCTACTTCAGTAGCAACTTCTTTTTCATCCTCATAACCAAACATGTAAGTAAGAGCAAAACCAAGTGCAAATGATACGGCTACCATAAGAAGGTATTGGGCAAGTTGTCCGTTACCAACATAAAGCATTGTACCAGGGATGATGGTGATACCACTACCATTACCAGCAAGTCCAAGGATAGAAGCCAATCCACCACCGATTGCACCAGCAATCAATGAGAGGAAGAATGGTTTACGGAAGCGCAAGTTCACCCCGAAGATAGCAGGCTCTGTAATACCGAGGAAGGCAGAAAGAGCAGCTGGGAAAGCAAGTGTTTTCAGTTTTGGATTTTTAGTTTTAACACCAACCGCAACAGTCGCAGCACCTTGAGCTGTCATAGCCGCAGTGATGATAGCGTTGAATGGGTTAGCATGGTCAGCAGCAAGCAATTGCACTTCAAGCAAGTTGAAGATGTGGTGCACACCTGACACGACGATCAATTGGTGAACCCCACCAATCAAGAAACCACCAAGACCAAGTGGCAAGCCAAGAATTGCTTTTGTACCAATAAGGATATAGTTTTCAACAATGTGGAAGACTGGTCCGATGACAAAGAGTCCAAGGATAGACATGACCAAAAGTGTCACAAATGGTGTTACCAAGAGGTCAATGACATCTGGAACGACCTTGCGGACAGCTTTTTCAAATTTTGCTCCGACAACCCCGATGATGAAGGCTGGAAGAACGGAACCTTGCAAACCAACAACAGGGATGAAACCAAAGAAGTTCATAGCCGTTACTTCACCACCTGAAGCGACTACCCAAGCGTTTGGAAGTGAGCCAGAAACAAGCATCATACCAAGAACGATACCAACGGCAGGATTTCCACCGAATACACGGAAGGTTGACCACACAACCAAACCTGGCAAGATGATGAAGGCTGTATCTGTCAAGATTTGTGTGTAAGTTGCAAAGTCTCCTGGAAGTGGCATTTTAAGAGCATTGAAAAGACCACGCACACCCATGAAGAGACCTGTCGCTACGATAACTGGGATGATTGGAACGAAAACGTCACCGAAAGTACGGATAGCACGTTGGAACCAGTTCCCTTGTTTAGCAGCTTCTGCTTTCATGTCATCTTTAGATGATGTTGGTAAACCAAGTGCAACAACTTCATCGTACATTTTGTTTACTGTACCAGTACCAAAGATGATTTGGTATTGACCTGAGTTAAAGAAAGCACCTTGAACTTTTTCCAAGTTCTCAATCACTTCTTTATTGATTTTTCCTTCATCTTTGACCATGACACGAAGACGAGTCGCACAGTGAGCTACACTGTTGACATTTTCACGTCCACCCAAGGCATCGATGACTTTTTTTGCAATTTCCTGATTGTTCATTTGCAAAAATCTCCTTATATAAAATTTTGTTCTTGTTTGAAAGCGATTTTATTCGCCCTACGACTATTATTTTATCATGTTTTAGAAATATGTCAAGCGTTTTGCAGAAAAATATTCTATCCACTTAGTAAGATTGATTGTTTTTGACTGTTTTATCAGGTGTTCCTTAAAAAAATAAGTTTAAAATCTTGCTTAAAAGGGTTTTGTTTCATTATCTTTCATATTTTCGTGAAAATTTGATTGCTTTCCCGCATTTATTTTGTGACAAACGTTTGACAGTTTTTTCTCTTTTTTAACATAAAAGTCTTGCTTTTTTTTACGAAAACGGTTACTATTAAAAGTGATAAGATTTTTGGAGGAATGAAAGAATGGAATGGACTACTGAGCGTCGTTACAGACTTTATCAAGATTGGACGCAAGAAGAAATTCAAAATATTAAGGAAAATATGGCACAATCTCCATGGCATACTCATTACCATGTTGAGCCAAAAACAGGACTTCTCAACGACCCAAATGGCTTTTCTTACTTTGATGGGAAGTGGATTGTTTTTTATCAAAACTTTCCGTTTGGTGCAGCCCATGGTTTAAAATCTTGGGTGCAATTGGAAAGTGAGGACTTGGTTCACTTCACAGAAACTGGTGTCAAAGTTTTACCTGATACTCCATTAGATAGCCACGGTGCCTACTCTGGTTCTGCCATGCAATTTGGCGATAACTTGTTCCTATTTTATACAGGAAATGTTCGTGATAAAAACTGGATTCGTCATCCATACCAGATTGGGGCTTTGATGGACAAGGATGGCAAGATTACAAAGATTGACAAGATTTTGATTGACCAACCAGCAGACTCTACTGACCACTTCCGCGACCCGCAAATTTTTAACTTTAAGGGACAATACTATGCTATCGTCGGTGGACAGGACTTGGAGAAAAAAGGCTTCGTCCGTCTCTACAAGGCTGTAGACAACGACTATACAAACTGGCAAGTCGTTGGCAACCTTGACTTTGCTAACGACCGTACTGCCTACATGATGGAATGTCCAAATCTGGTTTTTGTAGGGGAACAACCTGTCCTTCTCTACTGCCCACAAGGATTGGATAAAGATGTTCTAGACTACGACAATATCTATCCAAATATGTATAAGATTGGGGCTTCCTTTGACCCTGAAAATGCCAAAATGGTAGATGTGTCTCAACTTCAAAACATGGACTATGGTTTCGAAGCCTATGCAACTCAAGCCTTCAACGCTCCTGACGGACGCGCTCTAGCTGTTAGCTGGCTTGGCTTGCCTGATGTTTCATATCCATCTGACCGTTTTGACCACCAAGGAACCTTCTCTTTGGTCAAGGAACTCACTATCAAAGACGGTAAACTCTACCAATACCCAGTCACAGCTATCAAGGACCTTCGTGCCTCTGAAGAAGCCTTCTCAAATCGTGCCCAAACCAAGAACACTTACGAACTTGAACTCAACTTGGAAACTAATAGCCAGAGCGAGATTGTCTTACTAGCTGATCAAGAAGGCAAGGGACTTTCCATCAACTTTGACCTTGTAAATGGTCAAGTGACAGTAGATCGTAGCCAGGCTGGAGAACAGTATGCCCAAGAATTTGGAACTACACGTTCTTGCCCTATCGACAATCAAGCTACTACTGCTACAATCTTCATCGATAACTCTGTCTTTGAAATTTTCATCAATAAAGGAGAAAAAGTATTTTCTGGTCGTGTCTTCCCACATGCGGACCAAAATGGTATCCTCATCAAATCTGGAAACCCAACTGGAACTTACTATGAATTAGATTATGGTCGCAAAATTAACTGATGTCGCCAAACTTGCAGGCGTCAGTCCTACTACCGTTTCTCGGGTTATCAATAAAAAAGGGTATCTCTCTGAGAAAACCATTCAAAAAGTCAATGAAGCCATGCGAGAATTGGGCTATAAACCCAACAACCTAGCTCGCAGTCTACAAGGAAAATCAGCTAAGTTAATCGGCTTGATTTTCCCAAATATTTCCAATGTTTTCTATGCAGAATTGATTGATAAATTGGAACACCAACTCTTCAAAAATGGTTACAAGACCATCATCTGCAACAGTGAGCACGATTCTGAGAAGGAACGTGAATACATCGAAATGTTGGAAGCCAATCAGGTGGACGGCATCATTTCGGGTAGTCACAACTTGGGAATCGAAGACTACAATCGTGTGACCGCGCCGATTATTTCCTTCGACCGAAACCTATCGCCAGACATCCCTGTCGTCTCCTCTGACAACTATGCTGGTGGGGTTCTTGCTGCCCAGACCTTGGTTAAGACAGGTGCCCAGTCTATCATCATGATTACAGGGAATGACAATTCCAATTCGCCAACTGGACTACGCCACGCTGGCTTTGCATCTGTTCTCCCCAAAGCACCTATTATCAATGTTTCCAGTGACTTTTCTCCCGTCAGAAAAGAAATGGAAATCAAGAATATCTTGACCCGTCAAAAACCAGATGCCATCTTTGCTTCGGATGATTTGACCGCTATTCTAGTCATTAAAATTGCTCAGGAACTGGGAATTTCTGTACCAGAAGAGCTCAAGGTCATCGGCTATGATGGGACCTACTTTATCGAAAATTACTACCCTCAACTGGCTACTATCAAGCAACCCTTGGAAGAGATTGCCTGCCTCACTGTTGACCTCCTCTTGCAAAAGATCGAAGGCAAGGAGGTCGCGACAACTGGTTACTTTTTACCAGTTACTCTTTTACCAGGAAAAAGTATTTAAATACAAGAAAACTCAGACCGAATTCGTCTGAGTTTTTATGATCTTAAATTTTCTAGGTAGCGCTGGGCTGTCTCTAGGTTAAAGGTTTTATCTGCGATGAGGCGCTCGACTAGGGGAGCAACTTCGGATTCACTAGCACCTGCGAGAAGTGCCAAAGATTTAGCCTGCAATTTCATGTGGCCTTGCTGAATCCCTGTACTCACCAAGGCTTTGAGGGCCGCAAAATTTTGGGCAAGCCCGATAGACACGATAATCTGGGCTAATTCTTTGGCAGAAGGATTTCCCAATAATTCATGACTGAGAGCTACACGAGGGTTGAGACCAACAGAGCCACCCTTGGTCGCTACAGGCATGGGTAAGGTCATCTCACCGACCAATTCTTCTCTTTCAAGATCCAGCGTCCAGCGACTGAGACCTTGATAGCGCCCGTCTCGACTAGTAAAGGCATGAGCCCCCGCCTCAATGGCACGCCAGTCATTACCAGTGGCAATCAAAATGGCATCAATACCGTTAAAAATCCCTTTATTGTGGGTAGCCGCTCGATAAGGATCAGCTTGCGCAAACTGACTAGCCAAGGCTATCTTCTCTGCAATTTCTCGTCCTTGCTCCTTTTGGCGGATCAAGTAGCGAAAGGCGATGCGACAGCTTGCAGTCACCAGAGAATCAGTTGCGTAGTTGGACAGGATTCCCATGAGACTCTGTCCCTGACTGAGTTCTTCTAAGACTGGTTTCAAGGCTTCCAGCATGGTGTTGAGCATATTGGCACCCATGGCTTCCTGGGTATCGACATGAATATAAACAACGAGAAAGTCTGGTTCGCCTTTTATCTGCTCGACATGCAGATCACGCGCCCCACCTCCACGTTTAACGATAGAAGGATAGGCTTGATTGGCAAGTTCTAGGAGCTCTGCTTTCTTGCTGGCAATCTTCTCTTGCGCTTGTTCAGGGTCAGCAACTTGATAAAGGGCTACCTGTCCAATCATCTGGCGCTCATGAACCTGAGCAGTAAAGCCACCTGCTCGCTTGATGATTTTACTAGCATAGCTGGCCGCAGCAACCACGGACGGTTCTTCTGTCACATAGGGAACTGTGTATTCCTGACCGTTAACGAGAACCTCTGGGACCAGCGAATAAGGCAGAGAAAAAGTTCCCACCACATTCTCACTCAGCTGATCTGCCACAGTTACACTCATCTGTTCATCCTGCTCTAAACTCTCTTGCCTCTCAGGACTAAGGAACGCCTGAGCTTTTAACAGCTCGAGGCGCTCTTGGTATGATTTTTTAGAAAATCCATTCCAACTTATCTTCATTATTTTTCAACCTTGCTATAACGGCGTTGGTGATCAACAATTTCAACCAAGGCAAAATCTTGATTTTCATAGCCAGCAAACTGAGCAGAATTTGTTTCATCTAAGTCTACTTCTTCAAAGAAGACTTTTTCATAGTCTGCAACAGATAAGGCAGTTCGTTGGTTGAGCTTGTTCAAGCGGTCTTTATCCAGATAAGCTTCATAACCTTCAACCAATTCACCGCTGAAGAACTCAGCTACAGCACCACTTCCGTAACTATAAAGGGCGATTTTATCCCCAGCCTTCAAGCTATCTGTATTTTCCAAGAGAGACAGAAGCCCAAGGAAAAGTGAACCTGTGTAGATATTCCCCACCTTTTGACTGTAAAGAATAGACTGGTCAAAATGCTTTTGCAAGAGGTCTTTTTTCTCTTGAGGCAGGCTCTTATCCATGATTTTTTTCAAACCTTTTAAGGCTAATTTAGGATAAGGCAAATGGAAACAAACAGCCGCAAAATCATCCAAAGTAAGCTGGTAGCGTTTTTGATATTCAAGCCAAGTCGTTTTCAAACTATCCAAGTATTGTTGGGTAGAATAAACACCATTTACATAAGGAGTTGTCGAGTAATTTGGACGCCAAAAATCCATGATGTCACGGGTTTGAGCAACATTGTCATTATTAAAGGCCATCATGCGTGGATTTTGTGTAATCAACATGGCCACACTTCCAGCACCCTGAGTGGGTTCTCCTGGAGTTTCAATACCGTACTTGGCAATATCACTGGCAATGACCAAGACCTTGGACTCTGGAGAATTTTCCACATGCAATTTGGCATAATGAAGGGCAGCTGTCGCTCCATAGCAGGCTTCTTTAATCTCGAAACTACGCGCAAAGGGCTGAATACCCAGCAAGCCATGCACAAAGACGGCTGCAGCCTTACTCTGGTCAATTCCTGACTCGGTCGCCACAATGACCATGTCAATTTCTGCTCTTTCTTGCTCAGTTAAAATAAAGTCACTAGCACTGGCCGCCAAGGTCACGATGTCCTCAGTTAAGGGCGCAATACTCAATTCCTCGAGTAAGAGTCCTTTGCTTAATTTTTCAGGGTCAATTCCCCTCGCTTCTGCTAAGTCTTGTAACTTCAAGACATATTGACTGGTCGCAAAACCAATCTTATCAATACCGATTGTCATATTTACCTCTGTTTTATCATTCATGTAAAAAATCGTTCGGTACTATTTTATCACAAATGGCAATAAAAGAGAGAAAAAAGACTTGATTCACCAAATCAAGCCTCTTATTGGTCATAATTTCAAAGAATGATTAGTTGCTAGAGAGTTCACCGATATAAGTAGCTTTATAAGCCCCATTCTCAGTTATCAGTTCCTGGAGGATTAAATTTCCTGAGTAAGTCCTTCCCATCTCATCTACAAATTCTTGATAAAACTGACTGGTCGGAATTTCTCTGACATCCTTATCAAATGTCTTGTCAAGTGTTTTACTAACCTTTTCGGCAATCAACTGATGCTCTTGTAATCCACTTTGAAACTCTGAACCCAAACTAGAAACCATGACTGGGATAAGCAACAAAGTCAGTAGACTTACAGACAATAAGGAAAATAGTGATTTTTTCATGATTTTTCCTCCTTTATATAGAGAGAATAGCATACATAGAAAGCCTTGTCACTATATTTATCTCATTTTTCAGAAAATTCTTTTATTTCTGTAAAGTCTACGATACTCGATGTGTTTTTATATAATGATACAGTCTGAGAATCACTGTTCCGCTAGCCATTCCAATGGAAATGACCAGAGCCAGCATAACAACTAATGTTGCACTTGCCAGCGCTTTATTATAGTCCCCTGTCACAAAAAAGGCAGTTGTCCGATAGGAGAGATAACCCGGAACCAAGGGTGCCAAGATTGCTAAGATAAAGACCACAGCAGGAGTCTTATAAAGAATACTTAAAATCTGGCTGACACAAGAACCTATAATGGCTGCAATAAAAGTAGCCACAATAACATTGGTCGGTTCCTTGAGCAAGAGATAGACTAGCCAGACAGCCATGCCCAAAATTCCTCCTGGTAAGAGCATGGACCGCTGAACATTGAGTACGATTAGAAAGGTAATAATAGCAAGAAGACTTGCTACTGCTTGTAATAAAAAGGTTATTAGTGTCATATTAGTTCATCAATACCAAGGCGACAGAAGTTCCTGCCCCTAAAGCAAGGGTAATGAGCAGGGATTCAAACATCTTGCTCATACCAGAGTTTATGTGGTTGGTCATAATATCACGAACCGCATTGGTCAAGGCAATTCCTGGTACAAACGGCATGACCGCACCAGCTATAATCAAATCTGCCGTTGAAGGAAAGCCTGTATAGCGAGCCCAAAACTGGGCAATTATCCCAAAGACAAAGGCTCCAGCAAAGGCTGTCACAAAGGGAATTCGGATAAATTTTTCCACATAGAGGGAAAAGGCAAAACCAAATAAGGTCGCCACTCCTGCCCCAAGTGCGTCGTAGATATTTCCACTAAACATAATTGAGAAGAAAGGGGCACTAAATGTCGCAGCCAGAGTTACCTGCAACTTAGTATAGGGAAGGGGTTGGGATTGCAGAGCCGTCAATTGCTTGAAGGCTGTTTCTAAATCAATCTGCCCCCCAACCAGCTGACGAGAAATCTGGTTGACATCGCAGACTTTTTCGATGTTATAAGAAGAAGAGGTCACGCGCTTCATGCGCGAAATATTGGTATTTTCAATAGAGAAAAAGATAGCGGCAGGCATGGCAAGGACATTGCAATCCACAATCCCCTGCGAATGCGCAATCCGAATCATGGTGTCTTCTACGCGATGAATCTCTGAACCACTTTTAAGGAGAATAGTTCCCGCTAGCATAATCACATCAATAACGGCATTTAATTCTTTTGATTCTTCCATGCTTGCCTCCTTTTATCAACTCCCTCTATTCTATCACAAATCCGGACTCAAAAAAAATCTTTGCCACGAAATCATGACAAAGATTGATTACTTATTTTGATTATCCATCTGATTTTAAGGAGTAGCTGAACTTGTTTTAGGTTTGTAGATTGAAATCTTGACCCTTGTCTTATTGAGGTCTACCTTTTCACCTGCTCTAGGACTTTGTTCAACAACCATGCCTTCTGCACTACCTGCAGGCGCTTTCGTCACTTCTACAACTTCTATATTGGCTTCCTTAATCCCAACAATTTGAATCAGATTATTCTTAGTAAACTCCAAGCTGGAACCAATGTAGCTCGGCATGGCAACACTTGTAACTTTTTTAGCTACTGTCAAGACGATTTGAGTAGGTTTACTCAAATCATAAGGGATACCTGCACCTGGACTTTGTTTCATAATCGTTCCTGGTTCGCTTTCGCTGGACTCTTCTTCCTCTATCTTAATCAAATTCTCAGGAACCTTCTTCTGCTTGAGTTCTGAGATGACTTCTGTAGAGTTCCGTCCAATATAGTTCCCTAATTGAATCGTCGTAGCTTTTTTAGCCACTGTCAAGACAATTTGAGTTGCCTTGCTTAAGTCATAGGTCGTACCTTCTGGTAGACTTTGCTTCATGACCGTTCCAGCCTCACTCTCATTCGACTCTTCTTCCTCAATTTTAATCAAATTATCTGGAACTTTTTTCTCTTTTAATTCCGCAATGACATCAGAGGATTTCCGACCAACATAATTACTAATTTGGAAAGATTGCTTGCCTGATGAGACAACCAAATTGATTTTCGTTCCTTCTTTTCGACCAGTTCCAGCGCCAGGATCTGTACGGATAATCCGCCCTTCTTCCACCTTTTCACTAGCCTCTGTCTTCTCCTCACCAATCTCAAAATTGGCTTTCTTGAGCGTTTCCTTGGCTTCCGCAACTGTCTGACCTGCCACATCTGGAATGGCAATGGTTGCAGGAGTTCTGGATAGTATCCAAATAAGAGAAGCTGCCACCAATACAATGCTGGCCAAAAAAATCAGGTAACGCATCTTAAATCTACGTTTTTTCGGTGCTTGTGGTTGGTAAGTTTCCTCTGTCACAGCCTGACTTGTTTTTTTGATTGGTTTGTGTTCTGTCTGCGCTTGAACCTTAGGAATCGAAGTCAAGGTGCTCTGGGATACTTTTGGTAGAGTCTTGGTGTCCGCCTTAGTCGCATCATCAAAGACCAGCTTTGGTTCATTGCGACGATTATAAGACAAACTACTAGACAAATCCACATACATTTCAGCAACTGATTTATAGCGATCTGTCAATTTCTTAGCAGTTGCCTTGATAACAACATTCTCCAAAGCCTGGGGCACAGATGGATTCTCAGCAATAACGGACGGCAGTGGTTTTTGGAAATGCTGGAGGGCGATGGTCACCGCGCTATCCCCGTCATAAGGTATATGGCCCGTCAGCATCTCATAGAAAATAATCCCCATTGCATAGATATCACTTTGTACAGTCGCCTTCGAACCACGCGCCTGCTCTGGTGACAAGTAATGAACTGAACCCAGCATCGAGTTAGTCTGAGTCAGACTCGTCTCAGCAAAGGCTACTGCAATCCCAAAGTCTGTAACCTTGACAGTCCCATCTGGTGTCAAAAGAATGTTTTGAGGTTTCAAATCCCGATGAACAATTCCTCTGGTATGGGCCAAACGCATGGCTAGGAGGATTTGTCCCATGATACGGACGGCTTCTTCATTAGAAAGAGGATAATGTTCCTTGATATAGCGTTTAAGGTCAAGTCCAGCCACATACTCCATAGCTAGGTACTGTTGACCGTCTTCCTCGCCAATATCTGTTATCCGAACGATATGAGGATGGTCTAAATCTGCCATAGCTCTCGCTTCACGCTGAAAACGAGCTACAGCTATCGGGTCCGTCTGGTAGTTGGTCCTCAAAACCTTCACTGCCACTTCTTCCCCGTCTAAGATTAAGTCTTTGGCTAGGTAGACATCCGCCATGCCTCCTCGACCAATCTGTTTGACAATCCGATATCGTCCGGCAAAAATCTTGCCGATTTGGATCATTCTGCATCCTCCTCGTTCATAGAAACAAGGGCAACCGTAATGTTGTCTAAACCTCCTGCATTGTTAGCAAAACGAACAAGTGTCTCCGTTTTATCTGCTAAAGGAATATCACTGGTTACAATATCCCGAATCTCACTGCCTGAAATCATGTTGGTCAAGCCGTCACTATTGAGCAAGAGATAGTCACCTGACTCAAGGATCACTGTCCCAAAATCAGGCTGAATTTCATCTTTTTGCCCAATAGACTGGGTGATAATATTTTTTTGCGGATGAGCTTCTGCCTCTTCTGGTGTCAATTGACCAGCCTTGAGTAATTCATTGACCAAAGAATGGTCGCTCGTCAACTGATGGTATTCTTCTCCACGAATCAAGCCGATACGCGAATCACCAATATGAGCATAGATAGCCTGATTATCGATAATAGCAAGGACTTCCAAAGTAGTTCCCATACCTCTGTAAGCTTCATCCTGACCAAGCTGGTGAATCTTTTGATTTTCAATTTCTAGGTAATGGGCGAACCATTCACGCACTTCATTGACTGTATCGATTTGGGTATCAACCCAAGCTATACCTAGGTCTGTTACCGCCATTTCACTAGCGATATTCCCTGCGCGATGACCTCCCATCCCATCAGCTAAAATAATCATAGTACGTCCAGCTCTATTGACATAGTGGTTGACATAGTCTTGGTTATTTGTCCGTTTCTGACCAACATCTGTTAATAATGAAATTTCCATGTGTCAGTTCCTTCCTAATCCGATATCTTGCGAAATTGACTGATGAAGAATCCATCACTTCCATACAATTCAGGTGTAATGAGGATACAGCCGTCTTTCATGATATCCTTACATTCATGTTCTAGCTTTACCTGCTCGAACTCAGGATGACTTTCTAAAAACGCCTCAACGACTTGAAAATTCTCCTCTGAGACAATAGTACAGGTACTATAAGTTATTATACCACCTTTGCCTAGTGTTTGACAAACACTACCTAATATTTCTAGCTGAATTTCCTGTAAGGACGCGAAATCTGCCGTTTCTTTATTGTATTTGATATCTGGTTTTCGGCGCAAAAGACCGATTCCTGAACAGGGAGCATCCACTAAAATCTTATCAAATGAATCCTGACTAAAAAACTCATGCACCTTTCTAGCATCTAATTTTTGCCTTTGAACCCGATTTGCAACTCCCAGACGTTGGGCATTTTCTTGAATCAAGTCCAACTTGTGGTCATACAAGTCCAGAGCAGTAACCTGACCTGTCGTAAGATAAGAGGCTATATGGGCTGTTTTCCCACCTGGAGCCGCACAGGCATCAAGCACTCGCTCATCACCTTGTAAATCAAGCGTCGGAGCAACCAGCTGACTAGACTCATCTTGGATGGTAATAGCCCCCTCTGAAAATAGGTCATGTCCCGCAAAGTGGCCTTGCTCCTTAACCAGACCAGAAGGAGACAAGGATGAATCACTGGCCTCCAACAAGGCTTGGATTTCCTCTTTTCGGCTTAAATCAGTTACACGAATACTGGCCTTGTTTCGCACCAAGAGACTTTCAAAAATAGCTTGCGCTCGCTCTTCGCCGTATTCTTCCTTGAGCTTAGCAACTAGCCAAACTGGGAGAGAATAGGCAATGGAATCACGCTTGTTTTTTCGTTTGATGCTAGCAATATCTGGCCAGCCTTCACGCAAGATACGGCGAAGGAGGGCGTTAACCAATTTTTCACTGCCTTTTTTACGGACTTTGGCCAATTCTACTGCTTCATTGACCACAGCATGGTCTGGAATCTTGTTCAAATAGCGGAGCTGGTAGGCACTCATGAGAAGAAGGACATAAAGCCAACTATCTAACTGGTCTCTGTCTTCGATAAAGTGGGATAGGTACCATTCCAGAGTCAGTTTACGGGCTACCGTTCCATAGACCAGCTCGGTCACCAAACCCTTGTCCGCTGCTGAAAGTTGACTTCCCTTGAGATGCTTATTTAAGGCGATATTTGAGTATGCTTGATTGATAAAAACATCCTCTAATACTGCTAGGACTAAACTTCTAGCCGTTTCTACCTTAGTCACCAAATCGTTCTCCTACAGTCAATGTCCGGCCAACTCCATTAAGGAAGGAAGCAATGTCCATCTTAGGTTTACCTGCAGGCTGAACTTGCTTGAGGGATAGAGCTCCCTCTGCCGTTGCGACAATCAATTCTTTCTTGCCGATAGAAAGGATTTCACCTGGATTGCCCTGACCTTCTACTGCTAGGGCTTCATAAATCTTAAAGCGGTCACCCTTAAGGAAAGTATGGGCAACAGGCCAGGGGTTCATCCCACGGATTTGGTTGAAAAGTTGACGATTGCTTTTATTCCAGTCCAATTTTTCTTCTTCTGGCTTGATGTTTGGCGAGAAAGTAACCTGACTCGGATCCTGCGGTTCAGGTTTGATGTCACCAGCAATGTAGGCAGGCAAAGTATCCAAAAGCAAATCACGACCAACAAGAGCTAATTTCTCAAACAAGGTGCCAACATTGTCCTCATCAGTGATAGGAATACTGCGACGGGAAATCATATCTCCTGCATCCATTTCCTTAACCATTTCCATAATGGTCACACCAGCTTCCTCATCCCCTTGAATCAAGGCATAATGGATAGGCGCACCACCACGGTGTTTAGGAAGAAGGGAGGCGTGAACATTAACAGCAAAGTCCATGCTATCAAGGAGTTTACTTGGAAGAAATTGCCCAAATGCAGCAGTGATAATCCCATCCGCTCCCAAATTCATAATCGCTTCCATTTCTGGACTTCCAGATAATTTTTCAGGTTGGTAGATTGGAAGACCCGCTTCCTTGGCAGCCTGCTTAACTGGTGTCTCTTGGATAACTTTTTTACGCCCAACAGCACGGTCTGGCTGGGTCACAACGGCTAGAATTTCGTAACGGTCATCTGTCAAAAGCCCTTTTAAGACTGTTGCTGAAAAGTCGGGTGTCCCCATAAAGATTAATTTTGTCATATCTTCTCCTTCTTATAAAAATTGCTGTGGCTCATGGTCAATGCTGAGACGGAGCTCACTATTTTCCCGTTCTTGAGTCAGAGCCAAGACCTGGTTGAGGGTCGGCCCCAGCTCATCTTCTAAACGGTATTTAATTAAAATCTGGTAATGATAGAGGTTGTGGGTACGGGCGATGGGTTTAGGCGTTGGCCCCAGAATGTGACTGGTTTCGGACAAACCTGATCGTAAAATGTTCATGACTTCATAAGCACGTTTGACCACCTCTTCTTCTTTCTTGTGAGAAAGGGTAATGCCAATGGTGAAATAGTAAGGCGGATAACCAAGTTGTCGTCTAATTCCCATTTCATAGGCATAAAAGCCTTCGTAGTCCTGATCCTTGGCAAATCGAATAGCATAGTGCTGCGGATTGTAGGACTGAATTAAGACCTGACCAGATTTTTCAGCCCGACCTGCTCGACCTGCCACCTGAGTCAAGAGCTGGAAGGTTCTCTCAGAAGAACGGAAATCAGGCAGATTCAAGGCCGTATCCGCATTTAGAACTCCGACTAGGGTCACATTGGGAAAATCCAAACCCTTGGCAATCATCTGAGTACCAAGCAATATGTCCGCTTCCCCTCGTCCAAACTGATCAAGTAGAGCTTGATGACTGCCTTTCTTACGAGTCGTGTCCACATCCATCCGCAAAATACGGGCCTGGGGAAAGAGTTCTGCTAGCTCGTCATAAGCCTTCTGGGTTCCCGTCCCGTAGTAGCGAATGCTGCGACTCTTACAGTTAGGACAGACCTGAGGAATGTTCTTTGAAAAACCACAATAATGGCAGTTCATGGTCTTGGTATCCATGTGCAAGGTCAAGGAAATGTCACAGTTGGGACAAGTATCCACCGTCCCACACTCCCGACACATGACAAAGCTAGAATAGCCACGGCGATTGAGCATGAGAACCACCTGCTCTTTTTTAGCCAGACGGTCTTGGATGGCTTCTAGCAAAGGAGGCGTAAAGTTTGACGTCTCGTTTTGTCCGATATAATCCCGAAAATCAATCACTTGAACCTCAGGGATTGTAGCCAAAGGATTGGCACGCTGGGTTAGACGTAAGTGTTGATAGACGCCTTTGCCAGCACGCGCCCGGCTCTCTAAGCTCGGCGTTGCAGACCCAAGCACCAGAGCCGCTTGATTATACTGAGCCCGTAAAATGGCTACCTCTCTAGCATGATAACGGGGATTGCTGTCCTGCTTATAAGTCGCTTCATGCTCCTCATCGATAATCATGACACCTAGATTTTTCAGCGGAGCAAAGATGGCAGATCTAGCACCAACAACAACTTGGGCATCGCCGCGTTCCACCTTGCGCCATTCATCATACTTTTCACCATTGGACAGGCCTGAGTGAAGAATGGCCACTTTCTTACCAAAGCGAGCAATAAAACGCTCCGTCATCTGCGGAGTCAAGGAAATCTCAGGCACTAACAAGATGGCTGTTTTCCCCTTATCCAAGGCTCCTTGGATTATTTGTAAGTAAACCTCGGTCTTCCCACTTCCTGTGATCCCTTGAAGGAGGAAGGGAGGCTGATGACTACCAATCGCACTCACAACCGCATCACGCGCCTGTCTTTGCTCTGGATTCAACTCCAAAGGCTGACTTGCTTCAATCCCTTCAAAATAAGCAGCCGAGCGTTGCACTTCCTTTTGGACTATGGACACAGCACCTTGTTCCACAAAAAAGTTGACCTGCTCCCGTGAGTAGGACTCTAACAAACTAGCCAAGGAAGCACTCTCAGGATGAGACAGCAAATAGTCTCTCAGTTCTAACTTTTTCTTGGCGCGTGTAGAAATCTCTACACTTTCTAATTTAGCAAGGTCTACCTCATACCAAGACTGGGTCTTGACCTTCTTTTGATCAATCGCCTGATATTCTAGACCAAGCAGGCCTTTTCTAGTCAAACGCATCATTTCAGCTTGCTTACCTAAATCTAGAGAAGAAAAGGCAAGTGAATCTTCTGAACCAAACAAGCGCTCTCGGTCTTCCTGACTTAGGCCTTCCAGAGGATAGAGAATCTTGTCATAGCTGGAGTTTAGAAATCCCGGTAACATAGCCTTGAGGATAGAGATTTTATAGGAAAAGACGGACTTGCGGAGCTCTTCAGCTAGCCAGAGTTGTTCTTGCGTGAGAACAGGAGAAAAATCCAGCACCTCCGCAATATCTTTTAAATCTTGCTCCATCTCTTCCTCATCTGATTGAGACTCCAAACCAAGAACAATCCCTTGAATCAGGCGATTGCCCTTACCAAAAGGCACATGAACCCGCATCCCAACTTCTAGCATTCCCTCAAATTCCTTAGGAATCTTGTAACTATAGGGCTGGTCCGTCTGCATCAAGGGCACATCTACAATAATATTGGCTATAACCATCTTCTCACCTCCTCCTTGTCAGTACATTCTTACAATAGAAAAAATAAGATTGAGTCCCCCCAACCTTAAATTTTTTCACCATCTTCTTTTTCTTTAGCGATTTGCTCTTTGATTTTCTTTTCTTCTTCTTCTTTGCGGCGTTTTTCTTCTTCGATACGGCGACGCACTGCTTCACGTTTCCCTTCTGGGTCTGGGTGAATGGTTACGTTTCCTGATTCGATTTCTTCTAGAGCGCGAAGAGTTGATTTTTCAGACTTGAAACCTTGAGTTGCTGGTGCACCTGCTTCCAATTCGTGGGCACGTTTTGCTTCCAAGATTACGAGTGAATATTTTGAAGGAACCTTGTCGAGCAAGGTATCAATAGAGGGTTTTAACATCATTTGCTTGTACCTATTTTCTAAATTTTATCGGGTAGTTGGAGACTTTGGTAACATCTCCTGATAGTGACCAATGACACGGTCCACACGGAAGTGCTCTGCTTCGATCACACGTTTGACACGCTCAGCAGCTAGGGGCACCTGATCGTTGACAATCGCATAATCATACTCACGCATGAGAGCAATTTCTTCCTTGGCTTTTTCGATTCGTTGGGCAATCACTTCTGCGCTATCTGTTCCACGACCTACCAAGCGGTCTTGTAATTCATCCAAATCTGGTGGTGTCAGGAAGATAAAGACAGCATCTGGAACCTTTTTCTTAACCTGAAGAGCACCCTGAACTTCAATTTCAAGGAAAACATCGATTCCCTTGTCCAAGGTTTCATTGACGTAGGTCAGAGGAGTTCCATAGTAGTTGCCGACATATTCTGCGTATTCCAACATCTGTCCTTGACGAATCAGCTCTTCAAACTCTTCACGAGTACGGAAGAAATAGTCAACACCGTCCACTTCTCCAGGACGTTGTGCGCGTGTCGTCATCGATACAGAGTATTGAAATTGATTTTCAGAACTCTCAAAAATCTCTCTTCTAACCGTTCCTTTGCCAACCCCTGAAGGACCAGAAAAAACGATTAGTAAGCCTCGGTCTGCCATTGTGTCTCCTTTTAGTCAGTCTGTGAAATAACATTTCTCTAGAATAATGGCAAAAAGCCAGATTATCCTTTACAGTCTTTCTATCTAGTGTAACAAAAAAGCAGTAATTTTTCAACTGCTCTTTCTTATTTATTTAGATGTGTTGTGATTCGAACGTGAAATATCGCTTTTAAAATATCTTCAGAAAATAGGTCTATACCATTTACAAATGAAAAAGAAAGGTTTATAATGTAATTGACATAATAAATTGTAGAATCAATTTTTTAAGGAGGTTAACATTATGCCTAACTATATTAAAGCGGATCAGTTTTTCTACCCACACGGAGTTCGTCGAGGTGGTTACTTGGAACTTGTGGACGGCAAGTTTGGAAAACATGTAGAGCAGATTCCTGAAGGAGCTGAGGTGATTGACTATACAGGTTATAGCATTGCTCCAGGACTTGTGGATACCCACATTCATGGATTTGGCGGTGTGGATGTTATGGATAATAATATCGAAGGAACGCTTCATACTATGAGTGAAGGACTCCTCAGCATGGGGGTAACGAGCTTCTTGCCAACAACTTTGACATCGACTTATGAGCAATTGCTTGCGGTAACTGAAAATATCGGTGCTCGTTATCAAGAAGCAAGTGGCGCGAAAATTCGTGGAATTTATTTTGAAGGGCCTTATTTCACAGAGAAATACAAGGGGGCTCAAAACCCTGCCTACATGAAAGATCCTCGCATGGATGAGTTTCGTGCGTGGCAAAAAGCAGCAAATGGCTTGCTAAATAAAATTGCTCTTGCGCCAGAGCGTGAAGGTGTAGAAGACTTTGTACGGACTATCACCGGAGAAGGTGTAACGGTTGCTCTTGGGCACTCAAACGCGACTTTTGATGAAGCTAAAAAAGCAGTCGATGCTGGAGCGAGTGTTTGGGTACACGCCTACAATGGAATGCGTGGGTTGACTCACAGCGAACTGGGTATGGTTGGAGCCATGTATCAATTACCTCATACCTATGCAGAGTTGATCTGTGATGGCCATCACGTAGATCCAAAAGCCTGCGAAATTCTTATCAAACAAAAAGGGACAGAAAACATTGCTCTTATTACAGACTGTATGACAGCTGGTGGATTGGAAGACGGTGACTATATGTTGGGAGAATTCCCAGTTGTCGTTGCAAATGGAACTGCACGCCTCAAATCGACAGGTAACTTGGCAGGTTCTATCCTCAAACTCAAAGATGGTGTGAAGAATGTGGTCGAATGGGGAATTGCGAATCCGCATGAAGCAGTCATGATGGCCAGCTTCAACCCAGCTAAATCCGTTCACATCGATGACGTCTGTGGACAAATTCGTGAAGGTTATGATGCAGATTTTATTGTTTTAGACAAAGATTTGGAATTGGTAGCAACCTATCTAGATGGTGTGAAACGTTATCAAGCATAAGAGAGAAGAGTCTGGGCAAAAGTCTAATTTGAGGAGAAAATCCAGTAATACTCCTTTGAAGTCAAAAAGCAACAAACACTGTCAACTATTTGTTACAACTCCATTAATTAGTATTCCACTTTCTAAAATCAGTATTTTGAGCTGTGCAATCCAAGTCTTCTAATTTGTTTTTTAATTTCTGTTTAGTATAAATTTTACTTGGGCAGTAGACCAACTTGGAGCGTTTACGAGTTGTTCCAGGCTCAGTTTAGCTTGTTTTCT
>NZ_VMMT01000116.1:0-1097 GCF_013277355.1 Streptococcus sp. 1343 | reverse complement strand
GCCACACATACGGATCCACCAGCCAAAGATACGGTTGGTAAAGAGTTCTTTTTTGGCCATAAAGATAAATTGTTTTGGTTTGGTCGCAAAGGCCATGTAAACAGGATCCCACCAGGTGCGGTGAGGCGCAACCAGAATATAATTTTCATCTTTATTAGGAATTTTATCAGTATTATGATAGTGGGCATTGCCATTGATGGACCATAGGAGCAAGACAACCAATCCACGTAAATAAGTATAAAACATGCGATCTCCTTCGATTGTTTTCTTGTTATTATTATACCTTATCAAAGGAGGGCTGGCAAACTTTTCCCTTGACCAGGTTCATATTTGGGATGAGATTAGAATTCTTTTAGAAAAAATGATATGATAGAATTTATGGATAAAAATAAGATTATGGGATTAACCCAAAGAGAAGTCGAGGAAAGACAGGATAAGGGCTTGGTCAATGATTTTACTGCTTCGGCCAGTACCAGCACTTGGCAAATCATCAAACGAAATGTCTTTACCCTTTTTAACGCTTTGAACTTTGTCATTGCTTTGGCACTAGCCTTTGTGCAGGCTTGGAGCAATCTGGTCTTTTTTGCTGTTATCTGCTTTAACGCTTTTTCTGGGATCGTGACCGAGCTACGCGCCAAACACATGGTGGATAAGCTCAATCTCATGACCAAGGAAAAGGTCAAGACTATTCGTGATGGCCAAGAAGTGGCTCTGAATCCTGAAGAATTGGTGTTAGGAGATGTCATTCGTCTGTCTGCTGGAGAGCAGATTCCCAGTGATGCCTTAGTTTTGGAAGGCTTTGCGGAAGTCAATGAAGCCATGTTGACGGGGGAAAGTGATTTGGTACAAAAGGAAGTGGATGCCTTGCTTTTGTCAGGAAGTTTCTTAGCCAGTGGGGCAGTTTCAGCTCAAGTTCACCATGTTGGATCTGAGAACTATGCTGCCAAACTCATGCTGGAAGCCAAGACCGTTAAACCCATCAACTCTCGTATCATGAAATCGCTGGACAAGCTAGCTGGTTTTACTGGGAAGATTATCATTCCTTTTGGTCTAGCTCTCTTGCTAGAAGCCTTGCTTTTAAAAGGCCTGCCTCTCAA
>NZ_VMMT01000115.1:0-651 GCF_013277355.1 Streptococcus sp. 1343 | reverse complement strand
TTATGCCGAAGACCGGAATCGAACCGGTACGATCGTTACCAATCGCAGGATTTTAAGTCCTGTGCGTCTGCCAGTTCCGCCACCCCGGCCTCTCTAAGCGAACGACGGGATTCGAACCCGCGACCCCCACCTTGGCAAGGTGGTGTTCTACCACTGAACTACGTTCGCACTATTTTCTTCTATCTAAAAATGCCGGCTACATGACTTGAACACGCGACCCTCTGATTACAAATCAGATGCTCTACCAACTGAGCTAAGCCGGCTCATCTATTATATCTCAATGCGGGTTAAGGGACTTGAACCCCCACGCCGTTAAGCGCCAGATCCTAAATCTGGTGCGTCTGCCAATTCCGCCAAACCCGCATATATGACCCGTACTGGGCTCGAACCAGTGACCCATTGATTAAAAGTCAATTGCTCTACCAACTGAGCTAACGAGTCTAAAATAACTTGCGTTACCTTAAACGGTCCCGACGGGAATCGAACCCGCGATCTTCGCCGTGACAGGGCGACGTGATAACCGCTACACTACGGGACCTTTGGGAGTTAACGGGATCGAACCGCTGACCCTCTGCTTGTAAGGCAGATGCTCTCCCAGCTGAGCTAAACTCCCTAGAGCTAAGCGACTTCCCTATCTCACAGGGGGCAACC
>NZ_VMMT01000114.1:0-621 GCF_013277355.1 Streptococcus sp. 1343 | reverse complement strand
TTGAAAGCGTTTTAATTTTAAGGTATAATAATCTCATAGAAATAAAGAAAAAAGAAAGGGAGGAAAGAGGATGCCACAGATTAGTAAAGAAGCCTTGATTGAACAAATCAAAGATGGAATCATCGTTTCTTGTCAGGCTCTTCCTCATGAACCGCTTTATACAGAAGCGGGAGGGGTGATTCCCTTGCTGGTCAAAGCGGCTGAGCAAGGTGGAGCAGTCGGTATCCGAGCCAATAGTGTTCGCGATATCAAGGAAATTAAGGAAGTCACCAAACTTCCGATTATTGGGATAATCAAACGAGATTATCCGCCACAAGAACCCTTCATCACGGCTACTATGAAAGAAGTTGATGAATTGGCAGAACTGGACATCGAGGTGATTGCTCTGGATTGTACCAAGCGTGAACGCTACGATGGTTTGGAAATTCAAGAGTTCATTCGTCAGGTCAAGGAGAAATATCCTAACCAGCTCTTGATGGCGGACACCAGTACTTTTGAAGAAGGATTGGCAGCGGTCGAAGCAGGAATTGACTTTGTCGGAACAACCTTATCAGGCTACACATCCTACAGTCCAAAAGTGGATGGTCCAGATTTTGAACTCATCAAAAAACTCTGTGATGC
>NZ_VMMT01000113.1:0-1140 GCF_013277355.1 Streptococcus sp. 1343 | reverse complement strand
TATGAAAACTCATTAAATAGAGATTACCTATTCTATATTCTTTCATCAAATGTAGTTTATTCTCAATTTTTATCTCTAATTAGTGGAGCTGTTGTGAAAAACTTGAATAGTGATAAAGTTGCTTCTATTCTAATCCCCCTCCCACCCCTTCCTGAACAATCCAGAATCGTTGATAAAATCGAACAATTTTTCGCCCATATTGACGCACTAATTTAGTATAATAGTTTTACGTGCGGTGGAATTTCTATCAAACATAAGATAGGAGTTTTACGTTGAAAGATTTTGAATTACATTTGAAGAAAGCTGGTTTAGCTGAAAATACTGTGCGTTCGTACCTTTATGGTGTTCGATTTTTCTTGGAGAATTACGAACTCAAAATGGAAGATTTATTTGAATACAAAGGATATTTATTAGACAATTTTAAACCTAAAACTGTCAATTTGCGACTACAAGGAGTAAATAAATATCTGACTTTTATTGGTCATGATGATTTGAAATTAAAATTTGTCAAAGTACAGCAAAAACCGTTTTTAGAAGATGTCATTAGCCATGCTGATTACCTTTTTCTTAAACGTAGTTTGAAAAAAGATGGTATTTTAAAATGGCATTTTGTCGTTTGGTTTTTAGGTGCAACTGGGGCTCGTGTAAGTGAACTTATTAAACTAAAAGTAGAGCATGTAGAAATCGGTTATTTTGACATTTACTCAAAAGGTGGTAAAATTCGTAGACTGTACATTCCTAAAAAATTAAGAAATAGTTGTCTTAGTTGGTTAGAATCAGAAAATCGTCGAAGTGGTTATTTATTTTTGAATAAATTTAACGAACCAATTACAGCAAGAGGAGTTGCTCAACAGTTAAAAAATTATGCTGATAAATACAAAATGAATCCTAAAGTAATTTACCCTCATTCTTTTAGACATTTATTTGCTAAGAATTTTTTATCGAAGTATAATGATATTGCCTTGCTTGCAGATTTGATGGGACACGAAAGTATAGAAACTACTCGAATTTATCTAAGGAAAACAGCTACTGAACAACAAAATATTGTAGATAAAATTGTTAATTGGTAAAAAAATAACAGGTGGTCAAATTGACCATCTGCTATTTTTTTGTGATTATGGCTCTTATTATGGGAAGATA
>NZ_VMMT01000112.1:0-589 GCF_013277355.1 Streptococcus sp. 1343 | reverse complement strand
TGCTAGATTGCAATAAAACAACTGTTTGGAGGAATTTGAAAAAATATAAGGAGTTTGGTTTAGAAGCGCTTCTTCAAGAGACCCGTGGTGGACGTCATAGAGAATATATGACTTACGAAGAAGAACAAGCATTTCTAAAACGTCATATAGAAGCTGCTCAGGCTGGGGAATTTGTAACTGTCAATCAGTTATTTGAAGCCTATCAAAAAGAGATTGGTCGCACTTCCACACGTGATGGTTTCTATTATCTCCTGAAACGACATGGTTGGCGAACGGTCACTCCTCGACCTGAGCATCCCAAGAAGGCAGACGCTCAGACAATTGAGACGTCTAAAAATAAAATCTACATTCGAGACCTTGAGTAAGCGCTTTAAAGAAGAGGGGACTTATAACAAAGTACGTTTGATGTACCAAGATGAAGCTGGTTTCGGAAGAATCAGTAAGATGAGTTCTTGTTGGGCTCCTCAAGGAATCCGACCTAGCATTCCTAGTCATTATATGCGAGAATATCGCTATTGTTATGGGGCAGTAGATGCTCAGACAGGAGATTCCTTTTTCCTCATTGCTGGAGGATGCAATACTGAGTGGA
>NZ_VMMT01000111.1:0-951 GCF_013277355.1 Streptococcus sp. 1343 | reverse complement strand
GCGTAAGAAAGTGACGAAAGTCGTGACAGCAGGTGACTGGACAAGCGGTACTCGGGGTTAGCAAGCCTCTCCAGTTGTAACCAAGAAGGTGGCGCCAAATAAGGCAACTGTGGCGAAACAAGCAGTAATATCAACAAATGCAGATACAACCAATGTAGTGAAATACCCACAAGCCATAGAAGTTGTTAAAGAAAGCAAAACTGTTACCCGTACCATCAAGTATGTCGATAAAGCCAACGAAACAAAAGAAGTGGCAACACCAGTTACGCAAAGCGTCACCTTAACGCGAACCAACAAGCGTAACAAAGTGACGAAAGTCGTGACAGCAGGAGACTGGTCAACAGGTACATGGGGTTCTCAAGACTCTCCAACTGTAACCAACTATGACGCCCCAGATAAGGCAACTGTAGCGGAAACAGCTGTAACATCAACAACTACAGATACAACCGAAGTAGTGAAATACCCACAAGCTACAGAAGATGTTAAAGAAAGCAGAACTGTTACCCGTACCATCAAGTATGTCGATAAAGCCAACGAAACAAAAGAAGTGGCTGATTCAGTTACGCAAACAGTTGAACTAACAAGAACCAACAAGCGTAACAAAGTGACGAAAGTCGTGACAGAAGGTGAATGGACAACAGGCAACTGGGACGAAAAAACTTCACCATCAGTAGAAAACTATGACGCCCCAGATAAGGCAACTGTAGCGGAAACAGCTGTAACATCAACAACTACAGATACAACCGAAGTAGTGAAATACCCACAAGCTACAGAAGATGTTAAAGAAAGCAAAACTGTTACCCGTACCATCAAGTATGTAGATGCGACTGATGAAACGACAGAAGTAGCAACACCCGTTACGCAAACCGTCACCTTAACGCGAACCAACAAGCGTAACAAAGTGACGAAAGTCGTGACAGCAGGAGACTGGACAACAGGTACATGGGGTTC
>NZ_VMMT01000110.1:0-4164 GCF_013277355.1 Streptococcus sp. 1343 | reverse complement strand
TGCTTAATTTCATTATAAAGTTTTTAGTTCAAAATAGCAAGTTAAAGGAATAAATAATTCTTTATGGTAATAAACAAAAAAAAAAGTTAAAAATTACATAAAAATACTTGACTAAATAAAATATATCTGTTAGAATAAAAAAGAAAGGGGTTTCATTGCATGAGAAAAAAACGTGGAATTAAAAAATTAGTTACATTTGCATTGCTAGGTGTTTTTATGTTTAGTAATACAATTCCTTACCAACAGTTTATTCAGAAGAATAAACAATTGGAGATTCGAGTGCAATCGCAAAAGAAGTCCAATGGTCTTGATGTTGGGAAGGCTGATTAGTTGATTAAATGATGAAAATACTATTAACTATATAGTATTTCTGTTTTATCTAATTTTTAATTAGAAAGAAGGGATTCCGATGTACTAGGGTATGATTTGTTGATATTTCTAAATGCAGTCATTGTTATTGTTAGATTTTAAGTGAAAGAAATGAGGGCTTTACGATGAAGAAAAGCATAAAAAAAATAATTACAACATCTTTACTTGCACTGACTTTAGCTGGTGCAGGTGGTTCGATTGTTTCAGCTGCAACAGTTTGGTATAAAGGTACTGCAGTTTATTGGGATTATGGTCGTACTGCTGGCCTTTGGAGCTATTCAAATGTTCAGTCTAGTGTTTACGAACACTCAGCAACTGCTAACGGGGCATTCTCAGGCTGGCAATCACCTGGAGTAGAAGCACGTGTTTCTAAATTCATCGGAACTGCTACAGCTGAATGTTACTGGAATTGTAGGTAAGTACCTATGACATACAAAAACATGTTATTAGGTAAAATGAAATACTTAATCCTGTTTTTGATTGCCATCCAGAGTGTCTTACTTGCTCTGGTGGCAATTTTTTTAGCAGGTTTACAGTATCAACAGTCATGGCAGAGTTATAATCATCATTCCGAAACTGTAACAGTTTATCTTCAGAAGTTAACAGAAGAGCAATCACAAGATGTATTTAATTATTTTTTAGAACAGAGTGACTTGTCCATATGGACAAAACGTTCTGAAAGTAGTGATACAGGAGAAGGTCTAAATAGGATTTATATAGACATCCTTGGCAGCTCTGCTGGTTTTTCAGATTTTGAAAGTACGGGTAAAATAGTAGTCTCACAACAACAATTTGCAGATTTATTATCTCATAGTGATAATAGTATGACTATTGGACTTGACAAAGGCTCAAATAATATGCTTTACGAGCTTCCAGATTTATTATTTAGCACACCTGTAGTCATTGAACGATTAGATTATACTTTTCAAAACACTAATACGATCAATGGGATATACCATATCAATGGTCTCCACGATGCTGTCTCAAGAGATAACTTTCTGTTGCATCTTTCAAAGATGTCAGGTATTTCTGTTGAGGATTTGACAAAAGAAAGTTTTGGAAGTAGTACTGATCAGGGAATTTGGGGAATAATACTTGCTATCAGCATCTTAGTAAATGCCTTCATTTTACTGATTCTATTCTTAATCTGTGTTCTTCAATCCTTTAAACATTTCGGAACATTGATTCTTTTAGGATGGGATAGAAAAGAATTATGGTCTGCTTTTTTCAAAAATTCTCTACTATTTTCAATCTACATTATTCCAATTATCTCTTTATGTAGTTGGTTGTTGTCAGGCTGGTCTAGTTTTGGTTTATCATCGTTTATTCTAGTTTTTGCTGGAGTCAGCCTCTCAGTCTTGTTGCTACTATTGATATTCATTATTCCAACGATTATTGTTTATTCGGTTTCTCCATTAGCCGCAATTCATAAACGATTACCAATGAAGCCTTTAATGGTAACCTGCTTGTTATTCTATACCTTGGTAGCTGGTTTGTTAATCGCAGTCAGTTACTCTTTAGATGCTCCAACGAATCAGTTTATTGATAATATGAAAGTATCTAGGGAGTGGAAAAATGTTGAAGATATGTACGTTATCTCCAGCTTTGTTGAGGGAGATGATGTAGGTACATATGCAGGAACTACAAATTCCCTTGAGCGTAGTATGTATAACTTTTACCAGCGTATATCTGAGCTTCCAGGTGTCTATATTGCCCAAGGAAAATTTCTTAATCAGGAGTACCTTGATGCAGTCTATGGGACATACCAACATGTCCCTAAAAAACCATTTTGGTATTTGAAATTCTCCTATAATTACCTGCAAGAGTTAGGTATTCCCCTAAGTGATGAGGAGTTGCTAGAGATGAGGAATGGTACTCGACTTTATCTTCTACCTAACACGCTCAATACAGAAGAACTTGAGGCGATGAAGGCTTATTTACAGGAAAGTGTCACTGTAAAACCGGGAGATTTACAAACTAATTTCACAGAAAATCCGAAATTTATGTTCAAGGTTTACCAACCGTCTCGACCAATATTTACTTGGTCAGATTCCATTTCTTATGGTACAACTAGTGAGAATCCAGTTATTTTTGTCTCAACACCAGAGAATCTATATTTCATGGAGTCGGCAAACTTAGTTGTCAGCGGCTATAATGGTCTTTTGAAGATTCGTGATAGGGAAACAATGGAACAGGTAGTGTCCGTTTTAGAAACAGAATTTCCAGATTTAACGGATAATCGGTTGAGTTTTACAACTGTCAAGAACTTTATCAATGGTCTTCAAAAAGATCTGAGTTATACATTTTATCTTTTCGGCACGATTATAGCGATTATCATCATTACGATGATGGCTATTTTCTGGAGTTTTGTCTTAATGTACCGCTTGTTATTTGAAGAAAAATTGTATGTTCAATACTTTATGGGATTCTCACCATGGAAAAGATATATTGGTGTGGTTTCTCTCATTATTAGTTTTTCTGTGATGGAACTAATCGTTTCTATCTTGGTGGGTTCTAAGTTGGGAATAGTCATGACACTAGCTACATTTGCTTTTCAGATAATGCTTCTTTACTTCAGTTTGTTCCGTAAAGAAGGAGAGAGTATCATACAATCATTTAAGGAGTAATCTCATGTCTAGAATTTCAGTACAAAATGTATCAAAACAATTTGGTTCAAGAGAAATTTTCAAAGACTTAAGCTTTGATATTGAGGAAAATGAATTTGTAGCTTTAGTAGGACCTTCTGGTTCTGGAAAATCGACTATCCTCAATATGATTGGACTATTGGATACTGTTGACAGTGGTAAAATCCTAATCAACGGAAAAGTTTTGCCTAAGGTAAATTCGCAATCAGCAGTTCATTATCGAAGGAATGTCATCAACTATCTTTTTCAATCCAATGCACTCATTTCTACATCTAGTGTGAAAGATAACCTGATGCTTGCCATGACTTTTTCGAATTTCTCTAGACAGGAGAAAGAGCAGAGAATCAAGGAAACGCTAGAATTTGTTGGTCTACAAAATCGGTTAAATAGTAAAGTCAATGAATTATCGGGAGGTGAACAGCAGAGAATTGCGATTGTGAGAGCTATTTTAAAGCCCGGAGATATTGTCCTAGCAGATGAACCAACCGGATCGTTAGATCCTGAAATGTCTCAAAAAGCATTCGATTTGATTCGAACTTTGAGAGATCAATTTGGTAAAACAATTTTGATTGTTACGCATAACATGGAGCAAGCACGGCAATGTGATAGGATCATTTCACTGGAGTAGGTTCTTGTAAATTAACTCAAGCATTATTAGCACTTGATACGGTTACTTCTGAACCCGTTTCAAAAGAAAACTATCTTTATTCCATGTTATTTTGAGAAAGATATTGTGAAAGTCAAATATGATGATAAAGTTGAGTGGAATTTGTTAGAATTTCAAAAATTTAGAGCATTTTTGGCTTAGTAATATGTGTTGAAAGCTCAAAATCTATGGTAAAAAGTAGCTTTGAAAACGTATTGCCTCCAAAGATTTAGTTAAATAATGATTTAACACAAAAAGAAATTATTGAAGTTCTGGAAAGATGTTGTTTCAGTATTGAGAAAAGGTGGGAAAAACTTGCGATTTTCACAGAGAAAGGATTGTTATAAATCTTGCATAGCTCTCTTGCTTCTATATAATAATTTTTGACTTGTTCTTTGCCAAGGAATTGTGTTCCACAATTTCCAACGAGAACGAGCAGGGGAGCTAGTTGGTAACTTGTTTGCCTCTCTTTACAGAGTTCGATAGTCTTAAGAGCTTCTTGGA